>CAKQMM010000019.1 GCA_934254755.1 uncultured Clostridia bacterium | reverse complement strand
AAAACGCTTTCTTTTTTAGTGATTTCTACGCTCGTTTTTTTAGCCATTTTTGCTCCTTTAAAATTTATTTAAGGGCGGTTGACCGCCGCCCTTATACGCGGCTGAAAAACCGCTTTTATCCGCAATTTTTGCAGATTATATAATGCTGTTTTTGCCGATATAGAAGGGGTGCGTTTCGCAGCCCGAAAGCACGCGCCTGTCTTTAATTACTACGCTTTTATCGGTAATAATCGAATTAAGCGTAACGTTTTCGCCCGTCTGCGTGTTCTGCATTAAAATGGAGTTTTTAACAACCGTTCCTCTGCCGATTTTCACGCCGCGGAATATAATGGAGTTTTCAACCGTGCCTTCGATATAACAACCGTCCGCAATAAGGCTGTTTTTAACGACCGCGCTGTTTCCGTATTCGGTGGGAACGCTGTCTTTAACCTTAGTGTAAACGTTCGAGCTTTTGAAAACTTTATTGTATACGTCTTTGTCGAGAAGTTTCAAAGATTCAGAATAATATTCGTTAAGCGAAGTTATCTGCACGAAGTAGTCTTTATGCTCAACCCCTATTATGCGAAGATTGTTGACGTTCCTTGCGATGACGTCACGCCCGAAGTGTTTGAAGTCGTGCGAAAACGCGTCCGCTAACAAAGACAATAACAAAGTGCGCCTGAAAATAACGACGTTAGTCGCCGAGTTTACTACGCCCGACTTTCTCGGGTCGAATTGTATGTCCGTTACCCGCCCGCTATCGTCGATATCGAGCACCATTTCATTATGCGCTTTTTGCGGGTCGTATTCCTTTTTAACGTAAACAAGGGTTACGTCCGCGCGTTTTTCGATATACTCGCGGATAAACTCTTCGTAATTCATCGAACAAACGGTGTCGCAGTCGGCAAGGACAACGAATTCCTCATCGCTCATTTTAAGGAAGTTCTGCGCGCCGCGAAGCGCCTCTAAGCGGGTGTTGTATAAAACGTTTTCTTTTAACCCGAATGGCGGCAAAATGTGTAAACCGCCTTTTCTTCTCGCTAAATCCCAATCTTTGCCCGAACCCAAGTGGTCCATTAAAGACTGATAATTGCTTTTTGTGATAACGCCGACTTTCGTGATGCCGGAATTAACCATATTCGATAAGCAAAAGTCAACCAAGCGATATCTCCCTGCAAAGGGAATAGAACCCATCGTCCTTTCCTGCGTAAGTTCGGGGATATCTCTGTCGTGTATATTTGAAAAAATCAAACCCATTGCGTTCATAGTTTTACCCCCTTACGTTTTTATCGACGATTTCGCCCGCGCCGACGGTCGCACCCTCGCCGACGACGACTTCGCGCCCTAAGACGGCGATTTTGTGTTCGTCGTTTTCTTTACCGACGCGCGCGTTCTTTCCGACCGTCACGTTTTCGTCTATAATCGAATTTTCTATGACCGCGCCGCTTTTAATAACCGTTTCAGAGAAAATTATGCTGTTCTTAACCGTTGCGCCCTCTTCGACCACGACGCTGTGCGAAAGCACGCTGTGCTCGACTACGCCTTCTACATCGCACCCGCCCGCAACCGCGCTGTTTACGATACGCGCGTTATTGCCGACGTAATGCGGCGGAACGATAGGGTTCCTTGAACGGATAACCCAACTTCTGTCGTCAAGATTTAAGTCGGGCGCGTCGCCGAGCATATCCATGTTCGCGTCGTATAGCGAAGATATCGTGCCGACGTCTTTCCAATAACCCGAAAACTCGTAACTCATCATCTTTTCGCCGTGGCTTAACATGTCGGGAAGAACGTCTCCGCCGAAATCGTTATGCGAACCGGACTTTTTTTCGTCCTCTTCAAGATATTTATAAAGCTTTTCCGCCTTAAAAATGTAAATTCCCATCGAGGCGAGATTCGATTTCGGGTTCTTCGGCTTTTCCTCAAACTCGTAAATTTCGCCGTCTTCGTTAACGTTTAATATGCCGAAACGCGACGCTTCTTCCATAGGAACGCGTATCGCCGCAATGGTACAGTCCGCATTAGTCTGAACGTGCTTTTCAAGCATAAGCGAATAGTCCATTTTATAAATATGGTCGCCTGACAAAATAAGAACGTTGTCGGGGTTATAACGCTTTATAAAGTAAAGGTTCTGATAAATGGCGTTTGCGGTGCCCTTATACCACTCCGACCCTTCTTTTGCCTGATAAGGCGACAGAATATGCACGCCGCCGAAGTTTCTGTCCAAATCCCACGGTTGCCCGTTGCCGATATACTCGTTCAACACGAGCGGCTGATATTGCGTTAAAACGCCTATCGTATCGATACCCGAATTAACGCAGTTAGAGAGCGGGAAGTCTATAATTCTGTACTTTCCGCCGAAAGATACCGCGGGTTTTGCGATTTTGTTGGTGAGCGCGTAGAGCCTGCTGCCTTGTCCCCCGGCAAGCAACATTGCTATACAATGTTTTTTTGCTAACATATATCCCTCCAAGAATAAACCAGAATAAACGCTTGATTATTTTACGCTTTTATTCTATTCCGTTTTAAGCAGATAAACGAAAGAAAGTTTTGGCATTTCAAGGCTGATTTTGTAAGGTTTCTTTAAATCTTTCGCTTTTTGAGCGTTGTAAACGGTCTTTTTAACTTTGTTAAGCCCGCCGAAACGCTTATCGTCGCTATTAAATACGACTTTGTATTTTTTGCCGTCAACGGGCAAAACGTAATTTTTAATCGCCGCGCCGTTAAACGATATGACGGCTATAATCTCCTCACCGCTTGCGCCTTTGCGCTTATATGCAATAACGTCGTTGTCGGCATTGTCGGCGTCAAGCCACTCGAACCCCGTCCAGTTATCGTCTATCGAATAAAAGGCGTCGTTATTTTTATAAAACGCAAACAGCTCTTTATAAAACTCGTGCAGTTCGCGGTGTTTAGGATAATCGAGCAAGAAAAACTCTATCCCTTCCGCAAAATCCCACTCTTTAAACTGCCCTATCTCCTCGCCCATAAAGGTAAGTTTTTTGCCGGGGTGAGAAATCATATACCCCATAAACGCGCGGTTGCCCGCGAACTTATCTTCATAGTCGCCCGGCATTTTATCGAGCAGCGATTTTTTGCCGTGCACCACCTCGTCGTGCGAAACTGGAAGCACAAAGTTTTCGCTGTACGCGTACACCATCGAAAAGGTGAGCTTGTTGTGGTGATATTTTCTGAAATAGGGGTCGGTTTCGACGTACGAAAGCGCGTCGTTCATCCAGCCCATGTTCCACTTATAGTTAAAGCCGAGCGCGCCGTCTTCGATTCTCCCCGTTATTTTAACGTTGGCGGTGCTTTCTTCCGCTATCATAAGCGCGTACGGAAAGCGCGCGAAAATTTCGGCGTTAAGTTTATGGAAAAACGCAATGGCTTCTAAGTTTTTATTGTCGCCGTAGACGTTCGGGAACCACTCGCCCGGTTTTTTATCGTAATCAAGGTAAAGCATCGACGCAACCGCGTCCACCCTTAACCCGTCTACGTGGAATTTATCGAACATAAACGCCGCGTTCGATACGAGAAAACTCTGAACTTCGGTTCTGCCGTAATCGAACAAGCGGGTGCCCCAGTTAGCGTTTTCCTGCCTGTCTTTGCCGTGATTTTCGTAAAGCGGCTCTCCGTCAAACTCGATAAGCCCGTGCTCGTCTTTCGGGAAGTGAGCGGGCACCCAGTCTACGATAACGCCTACCCCTCGCTTATGGAACTCATCCACGAGAGCCATAAACTCTTTGGGCGTGCCGAAGCGCGAAGTTATCGCGTAATAACCCGTGACCTGATAACCCCAACTGCCGTCGAAAGGATATTCGGCAACCGGCATAAACTCAACGTGCGTATAATTCATTTCGCAAACGTAGTCTACAAGTTCGGTTTTAAGTTCGTTATAAGTTAAATACGACCCGTCTTTATGACGCTTCCATGAAGCAAGGTTTACTTCGTAAACGTTCATAGGGGCGTTAATCGAATTGTTTTTTAAAAGATTTTTAAAATATTCTTTATCCTGCCACTTGTAGCCCGTTAGTTCATAAACTTTTGAGGCTGTGTTCGGCGGCGTTTCGGCGTGGAAAGCGTAAGGGTCGGCTTTATTGACCGTTTCGCCTTTTTTTGAAGTAACGGCGTATTTATACGCGTCAAACTCTTTAACCCCAGCGATAAACTCTTCCCAAACCCCGTCGTTATCTATAAGCGACATTACGTTTTTCGTTTTATCCCAACCGTTAAAATCGCCTATAACGGAAACGGACGCGGCGTTAGGCGCCCACACGCGAAAAACGACGCCGTTTATACCGTTCACACGGGTAAAATGCGCCCCTAAAAAATCGTAAGTTTTATAGTTTGTGCCCTGATGAAATAAGAAACTTGCGAGATCGTTTTTCAAAATGTACTCCGTGCGGCGACTTAAATTATATTTACCGTACCGCCACGCTAATTAACTGATAATAGTATATAACAAACACGGCGATTTTTCAATACGTTTTGCAAAATTTAACGGCAAAATTTGCTATTTTTTAGTCTTTTAAACCCTTTTTGATACAAAATTTCGACAAATATCCGATTTGAACGGTTAAAATCGGAGTACTTGAAATTTAATACGGTCGGATAACGCCCGCTTACGCAAATTTCACGGTCAATAAAAGCGTTAAAAGCGCGGCGACAAGAGTAAAAAGCGATATGAGCGCGCCGTACTTGATAAAAGTAAGCGGCGTGAATTTTATGCCGTGCCCCCTTATAAGACCCGAAAACATAATGCCCGCAAGCGCGCCGACGGGAGTTAAATACGCGCCTAAGTTCGAGCCGACAATAGATGCGTAAACGGCCGAAAGACCTTCTGCGCCCGCTAAATTTTCGGCTATTGCGGAAAACAAAACGCTCATAGGAATGTTGTTCATGACGTTTGCGGCTAAAAAAGACGAAACACCGAAGAAAATTACGGGGTTGCCGCTCAATTTTTCAGCTAAAAAGCCCGCAAACCCGCATTTATCGAGCGCAAGCACGCATATAAACATAGAACATAAAAACGGCGCGAGCGAGTACGGAAGCCTTATGAGCGCGCCCGTCACGCTTGCCGCCTTGTCCTTTTTAACGATTGCGTTTATTACGGCAAACGCAAGCAACGCGCACGCGAGCGCGAGCGATACGAGATACATTTCGATATTTATTAAATTCGACGCCGACAATAAAACGACCGCAAGCGAAAGCACCGCAACCCCGACGGCGGTTGCCGTTTTATCTTTAAGCGGCTCGTCATACCCGTCGCTTTCGATTTTTTTTGAAAGGCTCTTTTTAAAAACGAGCAATATTACGGCGTACGCGACAAGCCCCGCCGCGATAGTCGGCAAAACCATAACTTTAAGGTAAGAAAAAAAGTCGATTCCCGCAAAAGACGCAAGATATATGTTCGTCGGGTTGCCGATTATGAGCGCCATGCTGAAAGTGTTTGCCGCGACGAATTCGGTGAAAAGATACGGCACGGGGTTCACTTTGCTGTGCTTGCAAAAGGTGCATATAAAGGGCGTAAACGTTAAAACGATTATATCGTTCGAGGTAAAAACTGTTAAAACCGACGTTAAAAGGTACAAGACGGTTATTATTTTAATCTGCCCGCCGTTTGAACTTTTTAACGCTTTCGCGGCAATGGTGCGAAAAAGACCCGCTTCGTCAAGATAAACGGATATAAACGTCATAGAAAAAAAGAGCGCGAGTATTTTAAGCGGGTTTACGCTCGCTTTAAGGGTTAAGCCTTTTACAGCTTCCGCAGGCGTTATAAACTTAAACGCAATAAGTAAAGCCGCGCCCGAAAGCGCGACTAAATAATATAAATCAAGCCTTAACTTAAAGACTTTGACTTTTAAATTGAGGACGGCGGATACCGATGAAGCCGCAAATATCGCGCCGACAAAAATTGCCGTAGTAACCATAAAAACCGATAATTTAAGCCGTTAGCCGAACGGGATTTGATCCGATCAAGCTTAAATCCCATTCGGCTAAATTCGGCTGTTTATCACCTTTAAATAAAAATTGTATGCGTTAAAATAAAAGATATTATCTATCGTTTTTTTTGAAAAGCCGCGGCGGACGAGCATTCCGCTTAGGTTTATAAAATCGCCGTAATCGTTAAGATTTGCGGGCAGAGAGTCCGTACCGAAAAAGTCGGTACCGATAGCAAGGTTATTATCGCCGAACTTATCGCAAAAATCGGATATAAAGTTTGCAACCGTTTCGGCGTTCACTTTTTTATCGCCCAAAAAATAGGTCACGAAAGTTAAGCCTATTATTCCGCCGCGGCTTATAATTGCCGCAATTTGTTCGTCCGTTATATTGCGCTTGTGCTTAAACCCGCTCATAAACGCAGTATGGGTGTTTATAACGAACTTTGCCCTTTCGTACACGTCAAAACTGCCTTTTTCGGACAAGTGCGCCGTATCGACGGCGACGCCGCGCTCGTTTAACTTTTTAATAAAATCGAGCCCCCGTTTTTTAAGCGGTTTGTTTTCGTTTACGCCGTAGCCGAAAACGCCTTCGCCGTTATAAGTAAGCGAAGCGCAAAAAGGTTTAAGCGCGAAAAACCTATCTTCGTTAAGGTCGGCGTAACCTATATCTTCAAACGATAAACAGGCGTTTAACAAGTTCAAAGCATTAAAACTTTCGGCAAGTTTTTCAGCCTCAAAAAAGCTTAAATTTTCGCGATATATCGAAAAATTTACAAACGCTTTTTTGCTTAATGCGGTTACCGCCTCTAATGGGTTTTGCGCAACGGTCAACGCGTCGCAATGCAAATCGAAAATCTTCATACCGTATTGTATGAAGATTTTAAGCTTTTTGCCCGCGATAAACAAAAATTCAACTCTGTTTACTGCTCTATGCTTTTAGAAACGTCTACCCACTTAACGAAGTTTTGCGAGTATTTTTCAAGTTCGGCAGGGGTAAATTCAGCTGCGCTGTTGCTAGACCCGCACGCGGGGAAAACCGTTTCGTATTTTTTAAGAGATTCGTCAAGATAAACGTCTACCCCGTCGTTTACGGCAAACGGGCAAACGCCGCCCGCCGCGTGCCCCGTGATTTCACCTACGGTGTCGAACGGGATAAGTTTAGCCTTAATTTTGAACTCTTCTTTAAACTTATGGTTGTCGATTTTAACGTCGCCCGCAAGCACTATAATTATATACTTACCGCCGAGATCGAAGCCCATTGATTTTGCTATGCGGCCTTCGGTCGTGCCGAGCGCGTGCGCCGCAAGCGCAACCGTTGCCGAAGATTCGCCGAGTTCGCGTATGCGATTTTCAATGCCGAATCGTTTAAAATATTCGCGTACTTTTTCTATCATATTTCACCTATTTGATTTTAGTCAATTTGTATTCGCCGTTTTCATACGAAACGTTTACCGTAGTATTCACGGTGTTTGTAAAGTTGATGGCTCTGACCGTTACGGGGGTTGACTTAAAATAGTCGTACAAACCTTTTTTAGCGTCTTCCACCCCGGCAGCATAGCAATTCACAACGTCTTCAACCGTGTTGAAAACGCAAAGCTTACTCTCGCGCGTGCCGCCGAACCCCGTTTTATTCGCGCCGAAAAATTCAACGCTCGAAAGCGTCCCGTCCAAAAACTTTTCGGTATGCGATATGAGCGAGCCTATATCTTCCGCTTTAAAATGGGCGTTTTGGTAGGCAAAAGTCATAACCGATTCGTCTTTTTTAAAGTAAACCGCTAAATCTACGCCGTTTAAATCGTTTGCAAAGCCGACGACTTTATCTCCGCCGTAGTTAAGTGTTACGGGGTTAAATTTTTCTAATTTTTCGGCGAATAAATTCGCCCTTTCAGATATTTTACTCATTCGTCACCGTATAAAAATCAACTGCAGACTGCTCTATTTCGTCAAAAACGCGGGCGTCGGCAAAATTGTATTCTAAAATAAAATCAATAACTTTATAGTCGCCGATAACCTTTTTAATAAATTCTTCTAAATTCGCGCTGCCCGAAAAAATAGCCGTGGTGTACGAGTCGTTTCCGTTTATATCGACGGCATGAGCCGCGCCGATAACGGGCGCGTAACTTCTGTTTTTAAGATGCACGCGCGAAACGTAAAATTTAAGTTCGTCATACGCGGCGTTCGGGTCTATACCCGCAAGCAAAAAATTGCCCGTGTCGAAAGTTAAGGTCAAATTTTTAACCGACTTAACTAAATCTTTAATCTTTTCAACGCTTGAAAACCAACTCGTTTCAAGCCCGAAGTTTTCGATAGAAACGCTGATTTTAAAGTTGCGCGCGTAGTTTACGATTTTGCGCAAATTATGTTTAAGCGTTTTTTCGTTTCCGCCGTCGTCAGCATTCGGTTCGGTTAAAAACATTACGTTTTTAACGCCGTACTTTTCGCAAAAATCAACGACTTTCATTTCCGATATAACCGACGAAGCACCCGCAAAATCTGCCATATAATAAACGCATTTTAATTCCATGCGGGAAGCTACTATATCGTTAAGATACGAATTTTCGCCCGACACGCGGGAATATTCCGCGTCGAGCGCGGAAACGCCGATAAGTTTAAGTTTGTTAAGCGTTTCGGGAACGGTTAAATTCAACTCTTTCGCCATGGAAAGAACGTTTTCAAAATTTATGCCGAGTTTATACATATTTAGATTTTAACATTATTTATCGTAAAACACAACTTAAACGAGGTAAAATACTGAAAAACGCCGCTTCGGGGGCGGCGATTTTGCTTATAAAAGTTCAAACTTTTCAGACTTTTCGTTTTTATTATTATCGGTTAAGTTATATGTCTTTAAAAACCTGATTTCAGGCAAAGTTTTTTTAGCTGAAAGTTCAAAAATAATAATTTCGTTCTCAGCCTTTAAAATTTCGCCCGGAATGTAAAGGGTGCGCTGCGGACCTTCGCTTAAAAATTTGCCTATGTTAAACCCGTTCACGACCGCAAAGCCGTGGTTAAACGGTTTAGTATCCAAAAAGGTATCGATGCCCGCTTGCGCTTTGAATTTTGCGCGGTAAAAAACAGGCAAATTTTCGTAGTTTTCTAAATTTTCAAGCGCAGTAAACTTGATTTTATCAAGATTTTTCATCGGAAGCGTTTCGGTATCGAAGCCCATTGAAACGGCGTAATTCCATAAAAACCTGCCGTCCTTGCACTCGATTTCGTACCGCAAATTGCTGATAAGTCCTTTTTGCTCGTAAATTTTGTAGCCGTAACCGACCCTGCCCATATTTTCAACCAATACGGTAAGTTCGCTTCCGCCTTTTTTAACGCTGAAAGTTATCTCTTTATTATCGCGGTCGCGCATATACGAACCGATAAACTTACCGTCCAAATAAACGGTGGCGCGGTCGCGCAAGTCGTCAAAACGGATGTGATAAATATAATCGTCGGTATACTCGACGAAGGTTGTGTATTTTATATACCCGTAATCCTGGTTAAGCTCTTCCATCGTAAGCGGCTTATAAAAGAAGCCTTTAAGAGCGCAAATATCTTTGCTTACGCTAAACAGCGGCGCTTTGCCGTCGATTAAAATATCTGATATTTCTTGCGTTTTTGCGCGCGTGTACTCGTGCGAGCGTTTGGGTTTACCTAAAAACTCGTCCAAAACGTCGCGCAAGGCAAAATATTTTTCGCGCGGGGTTCCGTCCTCGCCGATAGGCGCGTCGTAGTCGTAAGAAGTCATAAGCGATTCGTACCGCTTTTTATCGTTACATGCAAGCGCGCCGCTGTAAAACGCCCAGTTTGTGCCGCCGACGAACATATAAAAGTTGACGAGCGCGCCCATATTTAACGCTTCCTTAAAATACTCGGCGTTTTCTTCGATATGTTGGTTTATATTGAACGGCTTGCCCCAGAACATTATATCGCCGCACCACGCTTCTCCCGCTAAAAGCGGTTTGTCGGGTTGCATTGCTTTTAACTTATTAAGCTCGTCTATACCCGTTTTGACCGCGCTCGAATCTACGCCGTTCCAGTATTTTTCTAACGTACCGTTTAAATATTTAAACTTTTCGGCTCCGTTCGCGCTTATGAAGGGCACGTTAAACCCGCACTCTTCATAAAGCTTTGCAAGTTTAACGAGATATTCTTTATCGTTACCGAAACTGCCGTACTCGTTTTCAAGTCCGACGAGTATTATCGGCCCGCCGTTCGTAAACAAATAAGGTCTTACTTTTTCAGCCAAAACACGCATATATTCCGCCATCGGCTCGAAGTATTTCGGGTCGGACGAGCGAAGAGTCAGCGTTCTATCTTTATTTAGCCAGTACGGAAGCCCGCCCATTTCCCACTCGGCGCACATATACGGCGAGCATCTTAAAACGACTTTCAACCCTTCTTCGTCGCATTCTTTTAAAAAACGCGGCAAATCGCCTATTCCGTCAAAATTGTAAACGCCCCTTTCGGGTTCGTGTACGTTCCACGCAACGTAGGTGGTGACAGCGGTTAAACCGAAGTCTTTCATCAGTTTAAGCCTGCGCCGCCAACCGCCCGGAACGGTTCTGAAATAGTGAAAATCTCCGCTTAACAAAAAGAATTTTTCGTCGTTTAAATACAACCCGTCTTTTTTAAGTTCAACTTTATTCATAAATTACCTTTGTGTTTCAAACCTTGCTCAAGCGTAAAATTTTTAAGCGCAAAACGCTTATTTATCACAGTTTAACATAAGCGTAACGTAAACGGTTTACAAAAACACACGCAAAAGTTTAAAAAATAAAGATTTTTACAGCCTAAGATATTTGCTGCGGGCACTTAATTTTTTAAGTTGATAACTTTTTTATATTCTTGGTTTCCGTCGCCGTAAACTTCGTCGAACCGCGCCATAAAAGACGGGGGCTCGCTCGCAACGAGAAGGTGATTGACCGAACCGAATTCTATTAACCTGAAAATTGCTTCGCCTCTTTCGCGCTCCTCGGTGTAAAGGGTTGTAACGGACGAGGGGCGGGCGCAAGTGTGGTTTGAAAGCGCGACGGGCGAGACGTTTAAAAGGTTAGCGAGCATATAACTTTCCGCCCCGAAGTGGCAAACGAATGCAAGCGTTAAGTGGTTAGGTTCAATCGCTTTATAAGTTTTGCCGTTTTTCTCATAACCGAATTTTTTAAGCGTTTCGTTTAATTTTTCGTTTAATTCGCTGACGCGCGCCTGCAAATTTGCGTTATCCATTGATTTAACGCGCTTCCACTCGTCTTTATCGTAAAGCTTATCTTCGGCGTTTAAGTAGGTAGGCGCCAAATCCCACGAAAGCCTTCCGGTATCGTACGGGAGGTCTATCCTCGGATCCATTTCTCTTAACCAGTCGCAAACTTCGTAAGTTTTCGTTTTGTTATATCGGGTAATTCCGTCGGCGGTATATATGGCGCGCGGCAAGCTTGAAACGAAAATTTTATCTATTTTTTCGTCTTTTAAATATCTTCCGAGCATACCC
>CAKQMM010000018.1 GCA_934254755.1 uncultured Clostridia bacterium | reverse complement strand
CTTGAAAAGCTTATCAGCGACGGCAGAATTCAACCCACCCGTATAGAAGAAACGGTCGAAAAGGTTAAAAAAGAACTTGACGGCATCATAAAAGAGGCGGGCGAAAACGCTACTTTCGAACTCGGCGTTTACGGAATTCACCCCGAACTCGTCAAAATTCTCGGCAGGCTTAAATTCAGAACAAGTTACGGTCAGAACGTTTTGCAACACTCTATGGAGGTTGCGCGTATTGCAGGTCTTATGGCGCAGGAACTCGGCGTTGACATAAACCTTGCTAAGCGTGCGGGGCTTTTGCACGATATCGGCAAAGCCGTTGACTTTGAAAACGAAGGCACGCACATTCACTTGGGCGTTGAGCTTGCTAAAAAGTATAAAGAGAACAAATGGGTCATCAACTGTATCGAGGCTCACCACGGCGACGTGGAACCGAAGTGTATCGAGGCGGTTTTGGTTCAGGCGGCTGACGCCATATCGGGCGTAAGGCCGGGTGCGCGCCGCGAGATAGAGTCAAGTTACGTCAAACGTCTTGAACAGCTTGAAGATATTGCAAGCGACTTTAAGGGCGTTGAAAAGGCTTATGCTATTCAGGCGGGCAGAGAGGTGCGCGTTATAGTTAAGCCCGAACAAATCGACGACGTTCAGGCAATGTATTTAGCTAAAGACATTGCTAAAAAAATCGAAAGCTCTATGGAGTACCCCGGGCAAATTAAAGTCAACGTTATCCGTGAATCGCGGAGCGTTGAATACGCTAAGTAACTCGGCGTTTGCTTATTGAATTAAATGATTAAAAGGAAGCGAAAATCGCTTCCTTTTAGTTTTTAGCGGATAAAAACAATCTTAAAAACTGCAAAGGCGGGGACCCCAAAGTTAATATTGGTTAATCGTTTTAAAGCATGTAAATGCCCCGAAAATATACGTTCGCATATTTTCGGGGCATTGTTATTAAAAGTAGCGGTATTTTACGCGGCAGTGCGATTATTTTGATTTTTTATACACGCCCTGCCGATATTCGTCGCCGTTTTTAACGCCGTCAAGATATTTATCGCGCATATATTCGTAAACTTTATCGTCTATATCGGGCGTGCCGAGTTTAGACGTCGGCAAAAGCATATCGCCCGCAATTTTTTTGTCGACGCAAGCGGTGTCGAATCTGTATTTATCGCGTGCCGCTTTATCTTTCATGTTCGGAATTTCAACCGTAACGCCGCCGTTTAAAATCGATCTGTATGCCATAAGTCCGGGTAAAAACATATTTAACGCTTCGTAAACGTCGATTATATCGGCGTCATTATCTCCGCGTATTTTTTTTACGAAGTTGTACATAGAGTAGTAGTCGGAACCGCCGTGTCCGAAAGATTTTGCTTTTTCGTCTATTTCGGGGTAATAGGCTTTTACCTTTTCGCCTTTATATTCGCCCGAAAATTTATCTACGTTGAGATATAACTTTTCAACGCCTTCGCCGGTATCTTCGCGCGACGATTCGGCTCGGCCTTTGCCGCCGTAAACGGAATACCATATTGAATTTTTATATAAAAATCCGTGCGTACTTCTTATAATTCCGCCGTTTTCGAGTGTAATCATTTCGACGGCGAATTGTCCGCCTTTTGCGCCGTCGCGCAGGTTGCGTTCGTTAAGCGTAGATTCAAACCCGACTACCGAAACGGGGCGCAGCCCCGTTATATGTATTAGCGGACCTATAGAATGTGTGCAGTAAAAAGTCGAGTACATAAGATTTCGCCAGTGGTTTTTATCGCCGTAAGTTATGTCGTGCCAAATAGGCTCGCAATTATGAATATACTCGCCTTCGCCGTACTCGAACTCGCCCAAAACTCCGTTACGATAGAGTTTTTTCATCTCATAAGTGGCGGGCATATAGCAGTAATTTTCGCCGTATGCGTAAATAAGTCCCGTCTTTTCAACCGTTTCGACAAGTTCAACGGCTTCGCTAAGGGTTTGGACAGGCAAAACTTCCGAAAAAACATGTTTACCTGCGTTTAACGCCTTTATGGCAAACGGCGCGTGTTCGTTGGCATAGTTCGCCAAAACAACGGCGTCTATGTCGAGTTTAATCATATCGTCGAAATCTTTAAGATAAATTATGTTTAGTCCTTCGTTACATTCTTTTTGAGCGGACAAAACCTCGTCGTTTTTATCGCATATTGCGACTACTTCGGCAATGTCGTCGTCCTTCAAAAAATTTATCATGCTCGAGCCGCGAAATCCGCCAAGAACGCCTATTCGGATTTTTTTCATTTTACAGTCTCCTTTTCGTTAATTATTTTTAAAATAGCATCCCAACGCTCTTTAAAGTCTTTTTCACTCGTTAAATCGGGGGTAAAGCCGGCTTTAAGATATGTTTTTATTGCCGGAATTCGCCAATCATCGGTGGTCAGATAGGCGGTTTGCATTCCGTTTTTCTTTAATTCGTAAACTGCAAATTTGCTCATAAGGTTACCTATACCCAGCCCTCTCGCGGCAGGTTTATTTGCAACCATGTGAACGTAACCTTCTTTAGCGTCTTTATCGCAAATAACCGTTATCGTGGCGACTTCTTCGTTCTTAAGACAAAAAAACCAACAACTTTCGGGGGTGTATGCCTTGTAGCAATAATTCATTTTTTCGTAATAATCGACGCTTTCTCTTTTATCGCTTAGTCCGAAACTTACGATATCGAGCCATTTTTCGATGGGGTTTGTTACACTCGTCCAGTTTTTTAATGTTACGCCTTCCGTTATGGACGGCATATCTGTTTTTACGCCGTCGTTTTTCCAGCGCATTATAAGTTGTCCCATAATTCTCCTTTTTATCGTTAAATAACGAACAGTACCGTTGCTGCGAGCGATACTGTCGCAGTAGCGGCGTATTTTAATATAAATTTTTTTCTGCTTATCATGAAAATCGCGCTTGAAACGATGATCGTCCCTCCGGTGATTATCGGGTATTGAACCGAGGCGGGTAGGGTTAAAAGCGCAAGTACGGTGAACAAATTGCCAATTCCGTTAAACCCGGCGTAAAGCGAAGTTAAGCCGAAAATTTTAAGCGATAGTTTTTCAACCCCGCATTTTAAAACAAGTATTAACGCAAAACTTAAAAGCGAAGCGAAAAGTTGTGCGTAAACCATTAAAGAATATCCGCTTTCCGCTATCAAGGTAAACTTTGGCGATTGATGAAACGTAGATATTACGCCGAATGAGCCGTTTAACAAAAACACCGCAAAATAGTATAAGCCGGTTTTTCTGTTAGCACCGCCGACCGATTTTTTGTGCCTGACGCCCTTTTCGCCGTCGGAGTTTTCAGAGTTTTGCAATTCGGCGGGTTTATCGGTACCGGGTTTAGCGAAAAAAATCAACGCCGCTACCATTAAAACGATGCCTATAATTTTTTTATAATCTATCGCTTCTTTGTTTACTATAATGCCGTAAACGAACGGAACGAACATTCCGCCGAGCATTGCCAACATCGAAAATATAGCAATGTTTGCCGTTTCCATCGCTTTAAGCGAAAGAATGGCGTAAGCAACCGTAAAAATCGCATATATTAAAGCCGTTACCGCCGTAAAAAACGAAAAGCCGATCATTTTTTTCGTAACGATTAAATTTACGACGAAAATAACCGCCGCTCCGATAGCGGAAGCGTACATTTGAAAATTAAGCCCCGCTTTTAATCCGCTGCCGTATTTGTTTTTATATTCCTTTTGAAACAGAAACTGTAGCGAAAATAAAATCGCCGCAGCGCAAATCAATGCGTAACCCATAGTACGTTGTTATTTTAACACCGTTTTGTAGATAGCGATATAGAATTTATCTGTATTGTCGTGTAAATTCCCCATTTTTTATCGGTTAATTACGAATTGATATTGAAAATGATTTAAAAATTTGATATAATCAACAAAAAAATAGTGAACTAAAGGCGATTATGCGAAGCGATAACGTGTGTTTATTTATGCCATATATCGAAGGCGATTCAACATTGCGCGTTTTAAATTTCGTTTTAGAGTCGGACCCTGCGGTATACGGCTCTATGCGGAGAGAAAGCGTATATAAAATTAACGTGGTTATCGATGGTAAAGCAACGGTTTTCGTTGACGGGAACGGAGTCGAAGTCGGGCGTGGCGACGTTTTCGTAACGCTTCCGTCGTTTTGCGTTAAAATCGACGGTGACGAAGGTTTTAAATTCGCTTACGCAAGCTTTGTCGGCAGAAAGGGAACAATGTTGGTCGACAAAATGAAAATCACCCGTAAAAACTATGTGTTTAAAGGGAACGACGCTTTGATTGCCCGCTGGACGGATTGCTTCGGTTTCAACGGCGACGCAGTCGAACCGGTTGTCGAAAGCGCTGTTTTATACACCGCGGCGATGGTCATCGGGGAAGGAAAACACGATGATTTAGTCAATCTGTCGCCGCTAATTAAAAAATGTAAAAAATTTGCGGACGATAATTTTTGCGATTCGACTCTTACGCTCAACTCGGTTGCCGCCGCCTTGTTTTACAACCCGAAGTACGTTTCTTATGCTTTTAAAAAGGAAGTCGGCGTCGGGTTTAACGACTATTTAAAGACGATACGCGTCGAGCATGCCATAACGCTTTTCAACAGCGGAATAATCGGCATTAAAGAAGTCGCTTTTAATTGCGGCTTTGCGGACGCGCAATACTTTTCTAAGGCGTTTAAGCAAAAAACCGGATATTCGCCAAGCGAATATAAGCGCGAGTTTTTAGGCTTGACTTAAAAATGTAATTGTAAATAAAATACTTTTTACGAATTTTAAAGGTAAGGAGCGTTGTCATGGAAAACGTAAGATTCGGTGCGTTTATCGATTGTTCGAGAAACGCCGTTAAAACCGTAGATACCGTTAAAAACTTTGCCGCCGCCATTAAAAAAGCGGGTTACAGTGCGCTGTATTTATATCTTGAAGACGTTTACGAAATTGAAACAGAGCCGTACTTTGGTCATTTGCGCGGAAGATATTCGGTGGCGGAACTTAAAGAACTTGACGATTATTGTTGTTCTGTCGGCATAGAACTTATCCCCGCCATTCAGACGCTTGCGCATTTAGGCAGGCTTTTTACTTGGGAAGAATACGAAAATATTCACGATATAGATTACGTTATGCTCGTCGGGGTTGAAAAAACGTACGAGCTTATCGATAAAATGTTCGCTACGATGAAAAAGTGTTTCCGCTCGCGTTCTATAAATATAGGTATGGACGAAGCAAGGTATTTAGGGTTAGGGGAATACGTTAAAAAATTCGGTTATAAAAAACCCGACGAAATTTTAGCGGAGCACTTATCTCGCGTTGCGGAAACAGCAAAAAAATACGGCTTTAAACCGAGTATGTGGAGCGATATGTTTATCCGCACCGTCCATGATGGCGAATATTATCCCGAAAAGCCGAATTATAAAGCGGTGGCCGCGCAAAAAGCGAATATTCCCGAAAACGTAACCCCTGTTTATTGGGATTATTATCACGACCGCAAGCGCGATTATGAGCGTTTTATAAAAATGCACGAACTTTTAAGCGATAATATCATATTCGCAGGCGGTGTGCGCACTTCGTTTTCATTCGTTCCGCACAATTTAAATTCGGCAAAAAAAATGCGGGCGGCTATGGACGTCTGCCGCGAGCGCGGAGTTAAGGATATCGTTATCACAACGTGGGGCGACGACGGCGGCGAATGTTCGCCTTTTTCGGTTCTTCCGACGCTTTTATTTTTGATAGAGCGGTATAAAAACGGCTCGACCCGAAAAAACAGTGACGAAAAATTTTATAAACTGTTCGGTATAAAAGCAAAAGCGTTTTACGATTTAGATTTGCTTGATATTTATAACGGACTTTCGCACGCCAGTTTTTCAAAACTTTTTTTATTCAACGACCCGTTTATCGGTTTTTTCGACTATCATATAAAAGACGGTGCAAACAAGTATTATAAGTCGTTAGCTCTGAAATACCGTCGGCTTATAAGGACAACCGCCGAATATTCGTATATTTTTGAAAACGCATATCGCTTAGCCGATTTTTTGTCGGTAAAAGCCGAACTCGGTAATATAACGCGCAAAGCATACTTATCGGGCGATACGGCAAGTTTAAAAAAGATTTGCGACGTAACTTATCCCGCGGCTATAAAAAAACTTCGCGCGCTTTACGCTTCGGTTAAACGCGTATGGAGCAGAGAAAATAAACCATTCGGGGCGGAAGTGCAGGCTTTGCGTTTCGGCGGGCTAATAACAAGACTTGAAGATTGCCGCAAGACGTTAAAAAATTATATTGACGGGAATATAGACGCGATAAAGGAACTCGAGGAGCCGACGCTTCCGTACGCCGATATAACTAAGCCTATACTCGCGACGCACTTGAGAATCGCGTCGCCGGGCGTTATAGACGGAAACCTTTAAATTCCAATCTGAAACCCCTTGCTTTTCGGCAAGGGGTTAGTTTTGCGTAAATTATCGGTGACGGAAAGTCAGTTTTGTCTGCTGCGGCGTTTAATAAAATCCGCAACCCATTTTTTGGTGAACGCGTATAAATCGTCGATATCGGTGGCGGAGTAACCGCGGCAGTATTTAACGTATTCGCATGTCAAGCCTTCAATAAATATGTTTATATCTAAATCGACGTATTCTTTATCCGTGAAGCGGGGGTCGTGCAAACAAATTTCCAAAAATTTATTCGATATAATCGTCGTCAGCTTTTTAGCGGCAAATAAAAAATCGTTTGAGCGGCATAAAAGTTTATAGTTTTCGTCGTTTTTTCTTATATATTCAAAAAAAGTATCTATAAATTTCTCGAAATCGTGCGAATTTAAAAGCCTTACGTTGTCGAAAAAGTTGTCTATAAGTTCGTTTTCGTAGTCTTCGGCAACGCTGAAAATGTCGTCGTAATGAGAGTAGAACGCCCCGCGGCTCACGTCGGCGCGCTTGCAAAGTTCGGAAACGGTGATATTCGTTATTTCGCTTTTCTCGGAAAGCATCTTTGCAAAAGTTGCTTTTAATATTTTTTTTGTTTTTGTTGACGCGTTATTAAGATTTTTCGCCTTCATTTCGTAAACTTTAACCCCTGTTTTAACATAAAAACATACAATTTATTTAACACTGTTCATTTTTAAACAGTGCTTATTTTTTTGTATTTAACTTTTTGAAACAATGCTATTATAATTCAACAATGTAAAAATGTCAACAGTGTTTAAAATCTTTTTGGCTAATTTATAAGCGAAAAAATTATAATAGGAGAGCATTATGCACGTTATTGAAGTAAACGGACTTACCAAAGATTACGGTAGCGGCAGGGGCGTGTTCGACGTGTCTATACACGTCGATAAAGGAGAAGTATTCGGCTTTTTGGGGCCGAACGGCGCCGGCAAATCTACCACTATCCGTCACCTTATGGGGTTTTCTAAACCCGATGCGGGCGAAACGAAAATCGAAGGCAAAGAAACTTTTAATAAGTATTTCGAAGTGCTGAATAAGGTCGGCTACGTTCCCGGCGAAATCGCGCTTCCCGTCGGTATTACGGGCGCGGAATTTTTAAGAATGATGCAGGACCTTCAAAAAATTCACAACGAAGAGCGGCTTAAATATATGCTTGACGCGTTTAAACTCGACGAAACCGCGCTTTCTATGGAAACGAAGCGTATGAGCCTTGGCGTCAAGCGTAAACTCGCGGTGGTTGCGGCGTTTATGTCCGACCCCGACGTTTTGATATTAGACGAGCCGACTAGCGGCTTGGACCCCGTTATGCAGGAAAGGTTCATCGAACTTATTCACGAAGAGAAGCGGCGCGGCAAAACGATACTTTTATCGAGCCATATTTTCTCCGAGATAGATAACACGTGCGACAGAATAGCGATAATAAAAGACGGCAAAATTATTTCCGAATTTATCGCAAACGACTTAAAGCACGCGTCGCGCAAATTCTACACCGTCGATTTTATAAGCGACGACGAGAAGAAAGAGTTTTTAAAGCGGGCGCAAAAACTTCAGTCGTTCAGCGATTTGGGCGGCTTTTTAAAAACCGCGCATTTATCCATAGAAGATAAAGATTTAAACGGGCTTGTAGCGATACTTGCCGATATGGGCGTTACGTCGTTCACGAACAGAAAAGAATCGCTTGAAGATTACTTTATGAAGTTCTATAAAGAAGATAAGGACTTTAAAGGAGCGTTGAAATGAGCGTTATAGAACTAAAAAATTTAACGAAAGATTACGGCGAAAACCGCGGCGTGTTCGACCTTAACTTAAATATAGAAAAGGGCGAAATGCTCGGTTACGTCGGCACGAACGGAAGCGGAAAAACCACGACGATTCGTAATATTATGGGTTTTATTAAACCGACGAGCGGCACCGTTACGGTAAACGGACTATCGTCATGGGAACATTCGAGCGAGATTGTTAAGTCGGTCGGATACGTCCCCGGCGAAATAGCCTTCCCGGACCTTAAAACGGGCACCGACTTTTTAAAATGTCAGGCTGATTTTTTAGGGCTTAAAGATATGGGCTACGCAAACGAACTTATCGAGCGGCTTCAGCTCGACCCGCGCGCCAACTTAAAGCGAATGAGCAAAGGCATGAAGCAAAAAACCGCACTCGTTGCGGCTCTTATGAACGACGCGCCTATTATTCTTCTCGACGAGCCTACCACGGGCTTAGACCCCCTTATGCGGGCGACCTTCCTCGATATCATCCGCCGCGAACACGAAAAGGGCAAAACCATTTTAATGAGCAGCCACAGTTTTGAGGAGTTGGAAACGACTTGCGATAAAGTCGCGCTGATATCCGACGGGCGGATAGTTGACGTTTGCGACATGAATACGATAAACAACCCCAAAGAAAAAGAATTTAAAATCGAGTTCAATAAAACCGCCGATTATAAAAAATTCTTAACCGAAGGTTATAAAACCGTTCGATTGCAGGACGAATACGATCAGGCAACCGTACGCGTTCCGAGCGACGAAACGGCAAAATTATTAAAAACCTTAAAAAATTACGACGTAAAGTTTATATCTTTGGTGCCGTATACCTTAGAGAAACACTTCAAAAAAATATTGTTCGCCAAAAGCGAAAAGGAGAACGAAAATGTTCAGTAAAGCGTTATTCAAACAATCTGCTAAAGCAAACGGATTTATGTGGGCGATAATAACTTTCGCAGTGTGCTTTATGCTTGCCTGCGTTATGCTTATCTCGGGCGGAGGCAACATCGGCAAGACTAAAGACGCAATCGAAGATACCATCGTCAAAAAAGAAGTCGAAGCAAGCCTTAAAGAAAGAACGGTCAACTACTATATTTATACCGACGACGGGCTTGAAAAGTTTGACGAACTCTATATAAATAACGTAAGCGGCAATATCGCATATCTTGGCTGGCTCAACCAAATGCCTAAGCGCGAAAGTTTTGGCGACGACGCTACTTACAATCAGTATTTAGCCGCATGGGCACAAAAAGAGCCGCAAATGACTAAGCAAAACAATAAAGATTTTAAAGCGGCGATTGACAAGTGGAAAGCGGAAATGCCTTCCGAAGCAAGCTTTAATTCGACGGAAGAATATATGGCGGCTCTTCAAAAATGGAACGCATTAAGCCCTGCAAACGCCGAAACCGCCGCCGCACTCGCTTATAACGAAACGATGACGGAACTCACCGCTTACATTAAAGAAAAAGTAACGCAGGTTTATAACGATAACTTAAACGGCAAAGAATTTAATCAAACCGATTTAGACTCGAATATTCAGGAAATAACTTCGCTTATATCCTGCGTTATTTATCCCCCGCTTGACGAAACGACCGAACAAGGCGCGCAGATGAAAGCCTACTACGATAAAGTTGCGTTAAACGGCGACGAAGTTCCCGAACATTACGACGTTACGACGCTGACCGAAAAGGTTGCCGAAGCGCTCGCCGCGAACAAGTCTGCGCTCGACTACGTTAAGAGCGAAGAGCGCGTCGAATATCGTCGCGACCGTGCGGAAGACTTATGCGCGTACTTTGTAGCGGTTAATATGACCGACGAAGCGAACGTCGAAAAACTTCTCAACGCCATTAAAGATTACGGCGTAGATAAAGCGAAATACGACAGCTTCGGATACGACTATAAAACCGTTAAACATTTAGCGATGACTAATGAAATTACTTATCGCAATAGGCTTGACTACGAAGTTGAAGTTATAACCGATAAATATACGAACGACGCGGGCGAAATTACCGATGAGGCGGCTTACAAAGCGGAACTTATAGCCGCAACCGAATCTTTAAAAGGCGAAATAACTTCGTCGCTTCTCGCGTCACTCCCCGAAGAAGTCAGCGAAGCGTTGAAAGAAGTCGGTTCCGCAGACCTTTACACTTTAATAGTCGGTTCGATATTCTATAAGCTTGCGGGCTTATTGCTTCCGATAATTTATATGATTATGGCGGCGAACAACCTTATAGCAGGTCAGGTGGACAGCGGCTCTATGGCGTACGTTTTGTCTACTTCCACCAAGCGTAAAACCGTCGTCTTTACGCAGGCGTTATACCTTATCGGCTCGACGCTTGCTATGTTCGCGCTTACTACCGTTACGGGCTTTATATGCCTTGCAATCGTAAAAGACGACGTTGAGCTGACTTTCGGTAAACTCGCGCTTTTAAACGTAGGTGCGTTCTCCGTGTTATTCGCGCTTTCGGGGCTTTGCTTCTTAACTTCGTGCTGGTTTGACAGGAGCAAACGCTCGATGGCAATCGGCGGCGGACTTTCGATATTCGCGCTCGTTGCGGCAATGCTCGGCTTGTTCGGCAGTAAGGTTATTCCCTCGGTCGTTCGTCTTGACGCGCTCAATTACTTCAACTACGTGACTATTATTTCGCTCTTCGACGTTATTTCGATAATGGACGGAACGCTTACCTTCTTATGGAAGTTTGCGATACTTATCGCGATCGGCTTAGCGGGTTATATCGTAGGCTCGGTAAGGTTCACCAAAAAAGACTTACCGCTTTAATAAGTATAAAAATATGCCGCTAATAAACGGCAAAAGGAAGTGTAATTATGTTTGAATTTAATAAACTTTGCAATGAATTTGAAAAAATGTCGGCACTTGAAAGGAAATTCCTTCTCACCGAAAAATCGGTCGTTATCCTTAAAAAGCTGAGCGACCTTGAAATCGACGACGCGGACCCCGTCGAAACGCTTGCGGCGTTTATACTTGGTTCGGTTTGCTCGGACGGTAAAGTGAACGAGCAAGAGTACCTTTTAATATATCCCGCGCTACAGAAAGTGTTTGGTGATAGTGTCGATTTCAACGCCATAAAACTCGCGCTTTCCGCCGACAAAGCAGGGCACAAGGCGATTAAGGACTATTCCGTCGAACTTATGAAGATTTTGAATAAGGCGGACGAAAGTTTGTTTGAGGACGTTATCGCCTTATGCTTATGCGTAACCTCGCTTGACGGTAAAGTTACTTTAAAAGAAAAGAACTATATTAAAAAACTCGTTAAAGCGTAAACGCATACGCGGGTAGCCGCGTTAAGTTTTAGCGACAATAAACACACATACCCAACCTCTCGCTTATAGGCGAGCGGGTATTGAACCCTGTTAAGTTTTAACGGCAATAAATTGCATACCCAACCTCTCCCTTAAATACGGTTATAGAACCGCAGAAAGCGGCGGAGCGAAAGCCCCGCCGCCTTTTGCAATGCCGAAAGAGATTTTATTTACATTTATTGCCGCTAAAATGCGAAGCACCTTAAAGCCGCATTTTTAAGGCGGTTTTAGCAAATGTTTGCGCGGACGTATACAAATACTTCAAGCAAAGATTTGCCGAAACAGGCAAAAAAGACGGCTTTAAGGATTGACGAGGCTCAGTCCCCGCTCGCCTTGGTTATAGAACCGCAAAAGGCGGCGGAGCGAAAGTCCCGCCGCCTTTTGCAATGCC
>CAKQMM010000017.1 GCA_934254755.1 uncultured Clostridia bacterium | reverse complement strand
CAGCAAAACCTACGCGATGACCGGCTGGCGTATAGGCTACCTTGCCGCGCCAAAGGCTCTTGCGGCGGTTATATCGCGCGTGCAGGGGCACACGACTTCCAACGCGACCACTTTTTGTCAGTACGCCGCGCTTACCGCTTTAAACGGCGGAAACGAAGTCGTTGATATGATGCGCGATTCTTTCGATAAACGCCGCAAACTTATGCTTAAATTGGCGGGCGATTTAGGTATTAACGCAATTAAACCCGAAGGCGCGTTTTATATGTTTTTGGACATTAAACCGTTTATCGGCAAATCTGTTGACGGTAAAAAAATAACCGGCAGCATGAGTTTTGCAGATTTGCTTATCGACAGCGGCGTTGCGGTTATTCCCGGGCTTCCGTTTAAAGAAGACGGATTCGTAAGGCTTTCTTACGCGGTTAGCGAAGCGGATATAGCCGAAGGGTTTAAGCGCATAGGCGAATTCATTAATAAGATTAAATAATTTTCAACGTAAAGCGGAGCGCAAAGCCCCGCTTTTAGTTTACTGCGAATATTTACGCAATATAGTCAGCGCACTTAAATTTAACCAGATAAAGCGCGGAATTTAAAAATATATAAAAAAATTTCACGATTAGGTCTTGATAAAATCATATTTATGCTTTATAATGATTATACAAATATATGGAGGCTTCCAAAATGATTAAAATTGTGTATGGACCCAAAGGCTTCGGCAAAACCAAAATCATGATAGACGAAGTTAATAACGCCGCAAAAACCGCGAGCGGAAACGTTGTTTTTATCAGCGATAAAAGATTTTCAACCGTCGTTATCGACTTTAACGTCAGGTGCGTTTATACCGAAGAACACGGCATTAAAACCACGCAGGCGTTCATCGGGTTTATTAACGGCTTACTTGCAGGCAACAGCGATATAGAATATATTTTCGTAGACGGGCTTAAACGTATAATCGGTAACGAAATGGCAGAGGGCGAAGAACTCTTCAATGCAATAGAGTTGCTTCAAAAAGAATATCCCGACCTTAAATTCGTGATATCCATCAGCGCGGAAAAGAAAGATTTACCTAAATACGTTTTACCGTACATCAGCTAAATTATGCAAACGCTAAACGCTTTTAAGTCGGCGGGAATCTCTCCCGCCGATTTTAAATGTATCACTCAAACCTTTCTTGCAAGCCTAGTCGATTTAGATTTTCCCGCGCGGGCAAAACTTATTTGCGAAAATATAATAAATTTTAAAATCGGCGATAATATCGAAAAATATTACAAAAATTCAAATTTAACGGCAACCGTTTTAAATGTTGATAGCGGCATATTTTTGCTCGACTTAACGGACGGCGAAAAGTATGCTTGTTATAAAGATTACTTGTTCGGCGAAAGTATAGCCGAAAAATTTGCAAGCGTGTTTTGCGCTCTCGTCAGCGCATACGTTGACGCCGCTGATTCGGGCGCGTATAAGTTCGGCAGCAATTTTGACCTTGCGTTTGCGGGTGACGAGGGGCTTTTCCCACTTGCCGCGCATTACGCGATAAAATGCGGGCTTCCGATAGGGCGGGTTTTCGTCGGGCTAACCGAAAACAAGGAGAGCGACCGCGCGCCTTTTTACGAACGGCACGTTATGAAAGAGGAAGCGGACGATATATCGTTTGATATTTTCGATGAACTAAGTCTTACCGTGGACCCTTATACCGCGTCGGCAATCTTAGCGGAAGATGAAAATTCGGAAGACGACTCAAACCCGGTTATAATCGTGAATTTTGCGTCACCATATTTGTTTAGTCGCCGCATATTTAACAATTTCTTCGATTTAAACGAAATTTCTCCGCAAAAGGCGATTAAACGGCTTTACGAAGAAACGGCTTTACCTATCCCCGAAAGCGTTTTAAAAGGTAAAATTCAACCGTTTTTTAAACTTGAGCCCGAAATCAGTTATAGCGAAGCGACTCAGATAATCGCGCCGAAAGATTAACCGCCATAGTACTTTGTTTTTTAACAAAATTCAACTTAAAACCTCGCGCCGCAAAAATGCGTAGCGGGGTTTATTTTCTTATCACACGTTTTCACGATTATATCGTTTGATTTTTGCGCGCGCGTGTGATATAATCTTAACTAAACAACGAATTTAGGGTAAATTATGTCTGAAATAATTGAAAATATCGAAATTAAACAAACAAACGCTGAAAGTAAAAAAATATTATTCAGCGCGGTGCAACCGAGCGGTATTCCGACGATCGGTAACTACGTCGGCGCGATAAACAACTTCGTCAAATTGCAAGACGATTATGATTGCGTTTATTCAATCGCCGATTTACATACTTTGACCGTTAAACAAGACCCCGCTAAACTTCGCCGCGCAACGCTCGAACTTATGGCGTTATATCTCGCTTGCGGCATCGACCCCGAAAAATGCGTTATGTTCGTACAGTCGCACGTGCACGAACACGCCGAACTTACATGGATTTTAAACACCATAACGTACCCCGGCGAACTCAATAGAATGACGCAATTCAAAGATAAATCGCGCGCGCACGCCGACAACGTCAATATGGGGCTTATGGATTACCCCGTGCTTATGGCGTCGGATATACTTTTGTATCAGACTTCCGTCGTTCCCGTCGGGGCGGATCAAAAACAACATATCGAAATCACGCGCGACTTAGCCGAAAGGTTCAATAACCGTTACGGCAACACTTTCGTCGTTCCGGAAGGAATCTTCCCCAAATACGGCGCAAAAATTATGTCGCTTCAAGATCCGAGTAAAAAAATGAGCAAAAGCGACGAGAATGAAAACGCTTACATTTCTATGTACGACGATAGCGACGCTATTATCCGTAAGTTCAAACGCGCCGTTACCGACAGCGACAATAAAATTTACTTCGATACCGAGAAAAAGCCGGGTATTTCAAACTTGCTCACAATTTATTCGGTGTTTTCGGGCGAAAACGTCGAAAAGGCCGTTGAAAGATTCAGCGGAAGCGGTTACGGCGACTTTAAACTTAAAGTAGGCGAGGCCGTTGCCGAAGCGATAAAACCCATCAACCAAAAACGCCTTGAACTTTTAGCGGATAAAGGCTATATCGAAGGCGTTATGAAAACGGGCGCTGAAAAGGCGCAGTACATGGCGCGCAAAACGCTCAGCAAAGTTTATAAAAAAGTAGGGCTTTTAAAAATTTAATGCGGTTTTGCGTAAGCTTTGACTAAAAATTTAAGCGTTTATCGCTAAATTTAGTAAGCGCAACACAAAAAATATACTTAGCATATTACGCTTTAAACGTAGCGACGTTTACGCTTTAAGCGGAATAAAAAGATATAAAACAAATAAAATTATGTTCGGATATTTACGCCCCGATTACCCAAATTTATATATGAAAGACGATACGCTTTACCGCGCGCATTATTGCGGGCTTTGTAAGAGCATAAAAAAGCGTTCGGGGAATATAGCGCGCTTTTCGCTCACGTATGACGTTGCTTTTATGTCGCACGTTTTGCACGCGATAAAGGGCGTGGACGTAAAAATCGAAAAAAAACATTGCGTAACGCATTGGCTAAGAACTACGCCCGTCGCTATCCCGGACGATATTTCGCTCGATTTAGCAGACGTCAACCTTATTTTAGCGCATTACAAGTGCGTTGACGACGTTATAGACGAAAAAAAGGGTAAAATTAAGTCGCTCGTCGTAAAAAAGGGTTATAAGCGTGCAAAAAAACGTCTGCCTGAAATTGACGAAGTCGTTAAAAATTCTTACGAGCGGTTACGGAAGCTCGAAAGCGAAAAATCGGACAGCGTAGATATCGTTTCCGACTGTTTTGCGGAAATGCTTAAAAAAATATCCGCGCTTATGCTTAAAGAGTTTTCTAGCTCGACGAGCGAGAATATATTTTATTTAATCGGCAAGTGGGTTTATCTTATAGACGCGCTTGACGACTATGACAAAGATATAAAAAAAGGCACGTACAACGTGTTTTATGAAAGTTTTAAAAGCTGCGATTATAAAACGCTTATTTCGGAAAATTCAAGCGATATAAATTTTATATTCGGCAGTATAGTTTACGCCGTGAACGAAGAGGTTAAAAACCTTAAAGTCAAGTTTAATAAGGACTTGATTGTAAACGTTTTAACCCGCGGCATACCGAAAACAACTAAAAGGATATTAACGAAAAATGAACAACGACAGATTGTATAAAGCGCTCGGCGTTACTCCCGACGTCAGCGACGAAGAGTTAAAGGCGCGTTACGACGAACTTGTTAAACAATATCAAAAGGACAGGTTTTTAGAGGGCGAAGCGGGCAACTACGCCGCCAAACGCTTAACGGAAGTTGAGTCCGCTTATGCGGAAATAGTAAGTTTGAGAAGTCAAGCGCAGTCGAGCGGCAACCACGGTGAACTTTTAAGCGAAATCGAAAAAAATATCCGCGACGGTAAACTTCAGGAAGCGCAAGCAAAGCTCGACACTTTCGACGAGCGTTCCGCCGAATGGCACTATCTTCAAGCGGTCGTCTACTATAAAAAGAATTGGATGAACGAGAGCAAAAAGCAGCTTGAAATAGCAATCAGGCTCGATCCGTCCGAAAATAAGTATAAAGACGCGCTTAAAAAGCTCAACGATAAAATTACCGCCGCCCCCGCGCAAGACACTTTTAAGTCGGGTTCCGGGAATTCGTCCACAATCGATTACGACGAACCACAACAAATGGGCGGCGAGAGTTGCTTAGAACTTTGTTGTCAGATGCTTGCGTGCAACATGTGTCTTAACTGCTGCTGTAATTTAAGGTAATGAACAAATCGCACGTAATCGCACTGTCTGCCGTATCGGCGGCTTTAAGCTCTATCGCGCTCGCGCTCGGCACCGTGTTTTCGGTTTTGGATATCTCTATGCTGATGTTAGCGTCCGCCTGCGTTATGTTGCCGCTTACGAAAGACAGTTTAAAAGGCGCGTTCTTATCCTACGGGGCGGCCGCGCTTTTATCGCTTATATTTTGCGTTACGTTTAAAGGTTACGGTGTGGTCGCGCTTTATGCGTTGTTTTTCGGTCTGCACCCCATAATCAATTATATTATCGAAAAAAAGCGGCTCAATAAATACCTGTTTGTCGCAATAAAAGCGGCGTGGTTTATCGGCGCGTGCTTTTTGATGTTTTACGTTTTTTCAGTTATAGAGCCGTTCCCGGACGCGGTTCAGAAATTTGCGCCGCTTATTATATCGGTCGGCGGTTTGATTTTATTTATTATTTACGATTTTACTTTTTTAAGGTTACAAAAAACGCTAAGCGCAATAATTAAGCGTTTAAACGTATAAGGTGCGTTATGAAGAAGAATGACGTGGTCATCGGCGTTGTTTCGGCGATGGGCTGCAACTATGAAGGAATAGTCAAAACGGACGGAATGGTTTGTTTCGTGCCGTTTTCTTTGAATGGCGAAAAAGTAGAATTTAAAGTTTTAAAAGTGAACAAAAACCTTGCCTACGGAAAACTTACCGAGGTTTTAACCCCTGCTGACGAACGCGTGCGCCCCGTTTGCAAATATTTTAAAAAGTGCGGCGGTTGCAGGCTTCAACACGTAAAATATCGCGAACAATTAAAGTTTAAAACGGCGCAGGTTAAAGATTGTTTCAGAAAAATCGCCGGGATAAACGCAGAAGTTTTGCCAACGCAAAAAAGCCTTAACGAATATAATTACAGAAACAAACTTCAACTTCCGGTGCGAAACGTTGACGGGGAAACGAAGATAGGCTTTTTCGCCGAAAATTCGCACAGGCTCGTAGAGATTGACAGTTGCGCAATTCAGCAAGATTGGGCAAATAAAATAATCTCAATTTTTAAAGAATTTATCGCAAAATATCGCGTTCAAGGATATAACGAAGAACGGGGTGACGGTATACTTAGGCATATCGTCGTCAGAAACGTTCAGAACACGCTTTTGATAGTTGCCGTTATAAACGGAGAAGAGCTCCCCTATGCGCAAGAGCTTATAGACGTGCTGAAATTGAACTTTAAAAAGTTCTCTTTCTTCACTTCCGAAAACACTAATAACGATAACGTTATAATGGGCGAAACGGTTAAAAAACTTTACGGAGTAGATAAAGTCACGCTTGAAGAAAACGGAATTAAATATTCGATAGGGCCGCTTTCGTTTATGCAGGTGAACGACGCGGTAAAAACCAAACTTTATCAAGACGTTGTAAAATCGCTTAACTTAGACGAAAATTCCGTCGTTATCGACGCATTCAGCGGCGCAGGGCTTTTAACCGCTATTATTGCTCAAACCGCTAAAAAGGCGATAGGCATTGAAATCGTTCCCGAAGCGGTCGATAGCGCGAACGAACTTAAAAAATCGAACGGTTTAAGCGGAAAAATGGAAAACGTTCTCGGCGCGTGCGAAGATGTTTTGCCGGAAATAATCGCCCGTAAAGAGATTAACGAAAGCGAACTTTCCGTCGTATTAGACCCGCCGAGAAAGGGCGTCGATCCGAAAGTTTTGTACGCCGTTATTGCGGCAAAACCGCAAACGATAGTTTACGTGTCGTGTTCGCCGCAAACTTTGGCGCGCGATATCGGCATTTTAACGGGCGCGCTTTACTACGACGGTGCGGAACTTAAAAAAGCGCAGGAATATTCGCCTAAATACGAAATAACAAAAATTCAGCCTTACGACATGTTCCCCCAAACCAAACACGTAGAAACGCTTGTTGTGTTGACGAAAGCAAATTGAAGTTTGCAGCGTTCGCTAGTTAAGCGACGAAACGATATTATTTTAGAATACATGGTCACTTTTACTCACGCAAAAATATGCGAAATCGACGAATGTTATAAAATTTTAGACGAAGGGCGCAAGTTCCAGAAAGCGCAAGGTTTTACGCAGTGGACGGACGCTTACCCGAATCGTGAAACGGTTAAAAACGACGTGGAAGAGTCGGTCGGTTACGCCGTAAAAGTTGACGGTAAAATCGCAGGATATTGTTGCATACGCTTTGACGGCGAACCCGCGTATAACGATTTGGACGGCGAATGGAATTATAACGAGCCTTACGCCGTCGTTCACAGGTTAGCGTTTTCGCCCGCCTTTCGCGGAATGGGTTTATCGTGCGAAACATGGCGACTGATAGGCGAATATTGTAATCAGAAAGGTTTTGATTATATCCGCGTAGATACGGGGCTTGAAAATAAAGTTATGCAACACGTTTTAGAAAAAAACGGGTTTAAAAAGTGCGGAACTATTTGTTATTACGGCGCGGATACAGGGCTTAGATACGCCTACGACAAAAAACTATAATCGTTAGCCCGCGCTTAAATTCTTGTTGGCAAAGAAGCTAAAAAACATCATAAATCACGCATCTTAAACCAAAAATTGAAACACGAATATGAACTACTTAGAACTTACTATAACTACCACGTCGGAAGCGAGCGAGCTTGTTGCCGATAAGTTGTGGGAATATACCGGTTACGGCGTTTCGGTTGCCGACGGCAAGGATATCATTGATCTTATCGAAAACCGCCGCCAGACCTGGGACTATATGGATGACGGCGTTTTGGCTGGCGTTAATTCGGCTACCTTCGTTAAATGCTATATTGATTTAGAAGATGCGGACAAAGTTTCCGCCGAAATTGAAAAATCGCTGATAAGTCTTAAAAATTCGGCGAAAGATTATTTTAACTTCGGCACGCTTGAAATAGCAAAGCGCGTCGTTGACGGCGACGACTGGATAGAGGTTTGGCGCAAGCATTATAAACCTATCCCCATCAAAAACGTGGTTATTTGCCCCGAATGGATAAATTACGAGCCAAGGCGCGGCGAAAAGGTCGTGCGGATCGACAGCAATATGGCTTTCGGCACGGGCGAACATGAAACGACTTCGATGTGCGTCGAATTTTTATGCGATTTAATTAAGGGTGGCGAAAAGGTCGTTGACGTCGGCACCGGTTCTGGCATTTTAGGCATAACCGCGCTCGTTCTCGGAGCAAACTCGGCTGTTATGACGGATATAGACCCCGTTGCCGTCAAAACCGCAAAACATAACGCGGAACTAAACGGCGTTACCGCCCGCGCGATTATAACCCTCGATAATTTACTCGATAAAAGCGAAGGCGTGGGCGATATAGTCGTAGCTAACATTACTGCCGACGTTTTAAGCGTGCTTGTCGGAGATTTAAAAAGCCACGTAAACGCGGGCGGTAAAGTTATTTTAAGCGGCATATTGCGCGAAAAAGCCGAAAGTTTAAACGCTCTATACGTAAAAAACGGATATAAAACGCTTAAATCGACCGCTAAAGGCGAATGGGTCGCATTTTTAATGGAGCGGTTATGAAAGCGGTAGTATTTACTTTAGGCTGTAAAGTAAACGCTTGCGAAAGCGAAGTTCTGATTAAAGGGCTTATTGATAAAGGTTATATTGTCAGCGATAAACTCGAATTCGCCGACCTTTACATAATAAACACCTGCGCGGTTACGAACGAAGCGGAAAGAAAGTCGCGCCAGACGATTGCGCGGGTAAAAAAATTTAACCCCTCCGCAAAAATCATAGTGACGGGCTGCGCAAGCGAAAAAGCCCCCAAAGACTTTTTATCGCGCGAAGGCGTAACGCTCGTAACGGGAGCAAAACGGAAAGAGCAAATATTAGATATGCTGGGCGACAGCGGCGTTAAAGTTTTTGACGAAGACGAAGTCTTAAACGAAACTATTTTTCCCGAAAACGTTAAAACCCGCGCGTTTATCAAGGTTCAGGACGGGTGCGACAATTTTTGCTCTTACTGTATAATTCCTTACCTTCGCGGCAGAAGCAGGTCGCGAAGCGTTGACGGAATAATTTCTGAACTTAAAACCGTTACCGCGAAAGAAGCGGTGCTTACCGCTATAAATTTATCAGATTATAACTATGGCGGAGTAGACTTATCGGGGCTGATTCGCGCGATTGCGGCTGAAAATTTCGCTTTCCGCGTGCGGCTGGGCAGCGTTGAAGAGGGCGTTATTAAGCGGGAATTTTTAGAAAGTTTAAAAACGCTTAAGAATTTTGCGCCGCATTTCCACCTATCGCTGCAATCGGGGTCGGACAGCGTTTTAAAAGCCATGAACCGCCACTATACGACCGCAGAATTTTTAGAAGGCGTAAATCTTATACGCGAATATTATCCGGACGCAGGCGTAACCACCGATATAATTTGCGGCTTCCCTACGGAAACGGACGAAGACTTTGAAGCCACCCTTAAATTTGCTGATTCGTGCAAGTTTTCAGATATACACGTATTCAATTATTCACCGCGGCAAGGAACCGTTGCGGCAAGCCTTAAAGGTTTAAGCGACGGCGTTAAAAAGGTGCGCGTGCAAAAATTGTTAGACTTAAAATCAAAGTTAAAATCTGAATTTATTAAAAATAACGTCGGTAAAACAAAAACAGTTGTGTTTGAAGATTTTGACGGCGAGTATACGGGCGGTTATACCGATAACTACGTAAGGGTATATATAAAAGGCGATTTTTCGGGAGAAGAAAAAGCCGTTACGCTTTTGTCGCCCTATTTAGACGGCGCGCTTTGCAAACCCGTTTAAAAAATAAAAACGGCGTTTAGCCGAGCGGAGTTCAAGTCCCGTTCGGATAGCCGAAAATTATAAGGAGAGATTATGGACTGTTTATTTTGTAAATTCATAAGCGGCGAAATACCCGTGAACAAAGTTTTTGAAAACGACGATATGATTATCATCCGCGATATTGACCCCAAGGCTAAAAATCACTATCTCGCAATCATTAAAAGCCATTTTAAATACCTTGCGGATATGACGGCTGACGACGCCGAAAAGTTAAAACGCGTTTTTGAAACTATCCCCACCCTCAGCGACCTTTTGGGGCTTGCGGGCGGATACAGGCTCGTTATAAATCAGGGCGACGACGCTGGGCAAAGCGTCGGGCACTTGCACATTCACATTTTGTGCGGGCAGAAAATGGGTTGGCAACCCGCGTAAATTTTGCGGAATTTGTAAAACGATAGCGATTTTTGGCATATTTTTTTATAAATTCGATTATTTTTTTAAACGTGGCGTTTTGACGTTAAAATTATTTGACAATTTTTATCTTATATTATATACTGAATAAGCTGATTACGGCAAAGGGGGTGTTCAACTCATGTCAACCATAAGAGTAGGCGAAAACGAATCGCTTGACAGCGCACTTAGAAGATTTAAAAGAAAGTGCTCGCGTGACGGCATTATCGGCGACCTTCGTCGTAAAGAGTTTTATGAAAGACCTTCCATAAGACGTAAAAAGAAGGCTGAAGCTGCCAGAAAGAGAAGCATCAAAGGCTAAAAATATTGTTTTTACTATCCGCAAAATTTGTCGAATTTTGCGGATATTTTTTTACGGAAACAAAAACCGTAAGCGGTTTAATTTAATCGCTTTAATATAGATAAATTTTTAAATGACTAAGGGGATATAAAATGGAAAACAAAAGTCTTAAAAACTATGCAAAAGAAGCCAAAATGCGTTTAAAACGCGGTTTTTGGCAAAACTACAAAGAAACTTTGGAAACAAAAATCGAAACTTGCTCAGATAGCGAGGTCGAAAAATCTAAGGTGCAGGAATACTATCAGGCAAAAGTAGCCGAAAGCATACGCGGCGTAAAACAAGAAGACGAAGAGTTTTATAAAAAGGTCAAAAAACTTCTCGACGAGTGCGGCGAAGTGAGCGACGCGCTCGGCAGACTTACCGATAAAGAGTACTTCGATACGCTAAGTTACGAGCAAAAGCAGCGTTATTCGCTCGATTTAAGCAGTAAGTACGTTTTAGCAAAACAAAGATATTATAAAGAACTTGAATTTGAAAAATCTGTTTAAAATACGGTGATTTTTAAAACAAAAATCCTCGAATGTTTCAGAGGTTTTCGTTTTAAAAATTAACCTTACATATAAAAACGGTTTACCGAAATCGGCAAACCGTTTTATAAGTTTTAAGTCTTTTAGCGAACTTTATCGTTCGCCACTGTTTAATACATTCCGCCCATGCCGCCTGCTGCGGGAGCAACGGGCTCATCTTTCGGGATATCGGTAACGATGCTTTCGGTGGTCAAAAGCGTTGACGCTATTGACGCCGCGTTCTGAAGAGCCGAGCGGGTTACTTTCGTCGGGTCTATGATGCCCGCTTTAACCATATCGCAGTATTCGTTCTTATACGCGTCGAAACCGTAGTTTTTATCGCCTTTTCTTAAAATATCGTTAAGAATTACCGAGCCGTCAAGTCCTGCATTCTTTGCAATTTGGCGAATGGGTTCTTCAAGCGCACGGAGAATAATTTCCGCGCCCGTCTTTTCATCGCCTTTAAGCGTTTCGGCAAGCGATTTAATCGCGCCGATCGCCGTCAAAAGAGCAGTGCCGCCGCCGGGAACGATGCCTTCTTCAACAGCCGCTTTGGTTGCGGCAAGCGCGTCCTCGATGCGGAGCTTCTTTTCCTTCATTTCGACTTCCGTCGCCGCACCTACGTTTATAACGGCTACGCCGCCCGCAAGTTTAGCAAGCCTTTCCTGAAGTTTTTCGCGGTCGTAGTCGCTCGTGGTCGTTTCGATCTGAGCGCGGATAGCCGCGATTCTCGCTTTAATTTCGCCGGGGTCGCCCGCGCCGCCAACAATCGTAGTGTTATCTTTATCGACTTTAACTTGCGAGCAAGAGCCGAGCATATCGGGCGTAACGTCTTTAAATTCAACGCCGAGTTCGGTCGAAACGACGGTGCCGCCCGTTAAAACGGCGATATCTTCGAGCATTGCTTTTCTTCTGTCGCCAAAGCCGGGCGCTTTAACGGCAACGCAGTTGAACACGCCTTTAAGTTTGTTCACGACGAGTGCGGCAAGTGCGTCGCCTTCAACGTCGTCCGCAATAATCAAAAGTTTCTGACCTTGCTGGGCAATGGGTTCGATGATGGGCAAAATCTCTTGAATATTCGAGATTTTTTTATCGGTAATTAAAATTACGGGGTTATCGTAAACACATTCCATTTTGTCGGTATTCGTAAC
>CAKQMM010000016.1 GCA_934254755.1 uncultured Clostridia bacterium | reverse complement strand
GTATAAGGCGATTGCATTTGTGTCAGCAAATGAAAAAACGATAGTTTTTACGCGTTAGCGTTAATCGCCGAATAGCGGAGCGTAAGCGTAGTCGAAACATCCAGCCGCAAGGCGCATAAAAGTAATGTGGTACGGTGTATTTTAATATAGAATACGCTTCGCCGGATCCTTCGCTCATCGCTCAGGATGACAAAACGGACGGGTCGTCGTGGGCGCCGACCACTACGGCAGTCTACTCACTAACCACTATCCGCTAATTACTAAATCACCTTTTCAAAAAAAGAATATTCGGTTAAACGGGCGTAGCCGTCCTTTTTTTCGGAGGGCTTTTTCAAGGCGAAAAATTCGCTCGCTAAAACGAGGGTCTTTTCTTCATATCCGCCGCTTATAAACCTGTCTTTCTTTGAAATTTTGCTCTTAATAAACTTTACTATATTCATCGTTTTGTTCCTTTGCACAAACGTTATTTGTATCTTTGTACGAACATTATATGAATATAAATATGACAACATATTGTCAGATTATAAAAGTTTTTAAAGAATTTTAAAATATTCGGTCGAAAAGCGCGGAGGAATTAAAACCGATTTACCCGCCGTAAAATTACTTAAACTTATAGTAAAGCCTGCAATGGCAGTAACCCTCGAAATTCGGGTCGGCAATCTGATTGCGGAACTCTTCGCACATGCAAATATTTTCGGGTATGCGCGGAATTTTGCACGGGCAATAGCCGTCTTTCCGCTTTAAGCCTTCGCGGATAGCCGCAACGACCTTTTCGTCTTCGTTAAAAATTATTTTCATATATCTCCTTTAATATTCTACAAAAATATTATTCCCAAAACCGCCGATATAATAAGCGTTGAAAATACGGGCGTGGGTTTTTTAAAAATCAGCTTGACCGCAAAAACGTAAACGAGCATAGCGGCGGTTATTATGAGCGCGGTTACGTCTATTTTCGGCGAAACGAACGCACCGTAGGTTAAAAAGAAGGTTTTTATCGTCAGCGTTACGCCCGTAGAAAGAACCAAACCCGTAACGAAGGGTTGAACGCCTTCCGTCACCGCTTTAAAATACTTGTTGCGGCTTAACTTTTTAAGCGCGAGCGACGCGAGCAGCATCACTATAAGAGCCGGCAAAATTACGCCGAAAGTTGCGAGCATCGCCCCTAAAAACCCGCCCGACGCGCTTCCGACGAAGGTTGCTATGTTGACGGCGAAAGGTCCCGGGGTGGACTCAGATATAGCGATAAAGTCCGTGAACGTCTGCTCCGAAATAACCCCCGTTTCGACGAGTTCGGTTTTGATGAGCGGTATTACGCCGTACCCCCCGCCGAACGAAAACGTCCCTATTTTTAAGAAGGTAAAAAACAGCTTCAAGTAACTCATTCGTCTTTACCCCCGCCGTTTAAAAGTCCGTTTTCAAGTTTTGCGTCGCTCGCCGCGCCGTCGTTTAAGTTTTCGCCGCTTGAGTCATTGTCGTTTTTTTCGGGCGATTTTTTAAGTTTAGCGGTCAGTAAACCTATCGCGCCGCCCGCTAAAATAAACCAGATTGCCGAAAAATTTATCGCCAAAAAATCAAACGCAACAGATAAGCCGAAGGCTATTATAAAGCAGGCTATCGGCAAAAGCTTTTTTTCAAGTTTGCCGCAAAAACTAACTCCCACCGCTATTATTATCGCGCCGACGCCCGATTTAACCCCTTTAAACGCGCTTGCAATCCATGCAATCTGCATAAACTTTTCTAAGAACAGCGATAGCACGAATATTATAATAAACGACGGCAGCGCAACGCCTAAGGTCGCGAAAATTCCGCCTAAAACCCCGCCGCGCTTAAAGCCGACATAGGTCGCCGAGTTTATGGCGAGCGGACCGGGGGTCGATTCGGCAACGGTGATAAGTTCTAAAAGCTCGTCGTCGGATAAGTAATTCCGCTTTTTTACGAATTCCGTTTCAATAACCGAAATCATGGCGTATCCCCCGCCGAAGGTGAATAAACCTATCTTAAAAAATATTAAAAATACTTCTATAATCGCCTTAAATTTTTTCATCGTTTTAATAATATCACACGGCGCGGAATTTAGCAACGGGTTGACTTTAACGGCGGTGTTTTATATAATTAAATTATGGCAAACACCGATTTAAAAAACGCTCCCTTATTTTTTGCGGGCGATATAAAAACCCCCGAATTTTTAAACGCTTTATCTCCCGCCGCGCCCTTTTTAGTTAAAGGCGCGGTTTATAGCGCAAACGCTCCGATTTACGATTTAATCGACTATGTTTTGCTTGCCGAAAGCAACGGTTTAAGCCTTACGGTTGACCTTTCGGGAGCCGATAACAAAACAATATCAGATATAAGCGGCGCGCTGAAAAGCGCGAACGCGCCTTTAAAATTTGTATCGGGCGATAAAAACGCGCTTTTAGCGGTTAAAGAGGAATTCCCCCGCGCCGAGTTTTTATTAAGAACCGAGTTTTTTGACGTGACCGTTATCCCCGATCTTTTGATAAGCGGTTTTTCTGCCGATATATATTACGACAAACTGACCTTAGAGCGCGTTCGCGACCTGCATGCGCTTAACATAAAAGCCTATTGCCACGGGGCGGCGGAAGCCGACGTCGCCGCGCTTTTAACCTACTTTAACGTTGACGGAATTATAACGGATAACCCCCGCATTTTTAAACTCCGCTGATTTTTGCGTAGAGCATATTGCAATTTCCTTCTAACCGCTAAATCACAAAATGCAGCCGACGGTTGCCGGGTCGTCGAGGCGTTACCGCTACTAATCACTGTTTTATAAAAAAATCGAAAATGTTATAAAAGCGGTTGAAAATGAAAATTCGCCGTGATAAAATGTAAAACGAGCGCGACCAAAACGAAAACGAGTCTTGCGCAAGGAGAGAAAATGAAGAAAGTAGTAAGCATCGAAGACGGGGTCAAAACCCTGTTTGAAAAGGGAGATATTCCTTTCGTTCCGTTTAAGTATATAAGGCGCGGCGACGGCGCGTATTGCGACTTAGCCGAAATAAACGGCGAAAGCGTACCAATATACAAATGGCGTTATAACGTTAAAGTTACCGGCTTAAAAGTCAACTGCGATAATCAGCTCGGCAAATTAAGCACGCTACGCACGTCGCACTTTGCGGGGCGCGACAAAACGCTTAAACAAATTTTGTTTATCGAACTCGATATCGCAGAGTTTACTTTGGGCGGCAAAATCGTTTACATAATGGGCTTTGGCGACGAGCGCGCGGCGAACTTCATCGTCAAGATGGATAACGGCACTATTTGCAGTTTAGAACTCGCCGTCACCATGCCCGAAGGCTCCAAAGAGCGCATTAAGCGTTCTGTTTTTTCAACGAACGGAATGACTTCGACCGTTTCTTTCGACGAGATGCTCGACCGCGACGAAGTGCACCTTTTCTCCGACGGGGGCGAGGCGCATTTTACCGATATAGACGTTAATTTGTACGGGCTTACGACGGACGAGCTCGACACCGCTTACGCGATTTTCGGGCTTTTGCGCGGCCTTGACGATAAAAAAGAGTGGGTCGCGCGCGAAAGTTATCTCGAAACACTCGCAAACGACGCGATAACTACCCTTAAAACCCACGAAAAAGCCGTTTACGGGGAGGACAGAAAATGAGCGCAATAGAGAATATTAAACCCGTAAAAATCGGAATTTTAGGTTGCAATCACGGTCACGCAAGGCATTATTATTGGCTCAGCAAAAGCCCTTACTTTAAGCTTTTAGGCGTGTCTATCGCGCACGGTTATAAGCATAACGTCGGCTTAGAAAACTGGCCCGATATCGAGCAGTACGACAGCGACGACGAGCTTTACGCCGCTCACCCCGACTTAGAGGCGGTCGTCATCGCAAGCGACAATTTAAGTCACTTTAAGCAGGTTAAATGGGCGTGCGAAAGAAAGCTTCATATATTCAGCATGAAAGTGCCGTCTTTTGATATGGACGAGTACAGCGAGATGATAAGGCTCACGAAAGAGGCGGGCGTAGTTTTTAAAGTGGAACTCGAAATGCGCACGCACGCCGAACTTTTACGCGTTAAAGATTTGGTCGAAAGCGGAGCGATAGGCGACGTTATCTCGATAACCGCCCTTAACTTTTCGCACAACCCCGTGTGGTGGAGACCGTGGCAGTCCTCCCCCGAATATAGTTACGGCAAACGCGTTAGGCTTTACGACGGGTGCGACCGTTTCCGCGGCGGCGCGCTTGCCGACCATCCACATATTTTCGACGCGATTAGGTTCGTTTTAAACGACGACTTCGACGAATTATTCGCCGATATCGGTCCAAATTTAAGGGATACCGAAATCGAAGAAATGGTACCCATTATCGGCAGGATGAAAAAGGGCGTCGCCGTATCGCTCGACCCCTCTTACGCCACCCTTGAAAATAAGGTTGTTAGAATGGTTGATTGGCAAAAAGCCCCCAAAACGGTTGAGGTGAGCATGACCGTTCACGGCACGAAAGGCTCGATTATAGCTGACCTATACGGCATTTACACCTACCATAACGGCGGCAAAAACAACGACTATATGCTCGGAAATTCGGGGCGCAAGGGAAGCGTCAGCGGCATGAGCCTTCAATTCTACCGCGCGGTGCGCTTTAACGAAGTGCCCACCGTCGGCATAGAATATCACTACAATTCCATCGCCGCGATGAACGCCGCTTACGAATCTATCTCGACGGGCAAGCCCGAAAAGGTTAAAAATAAATATTTTGATAAGTAATTTAAACGCTCGCGCTTTAAAAGTGCGGGCGTTACTTTTAATTTAATTCTTCGCCGCTTTCGGCGGGTGTGAAAACGCCGCCTTATAACCTCTATAAAAGGTTGAATAGTCCTGATATCCGAGTTTTGCGGCGACCGATAAAGGCGTCTCCCCGCGGCGCAAAAGCCCGTCCGCAAGGGTCATTTTCTTCTTGGTTACGTACTCGTAAACGCCTATTTGCATGCTTTTTTTGAATTTGTGGCAAAGGCTTGACGGGGAGGTGTAAACTCCGTCGGCAATCGCTTTTATCGTAATCGGCTCGAAGATGTGCGCGTTTATATATTCGAGGGCTTTAAGGGTAACGTCGTCCGCTTCGATGAAATTCACGTTGCCGCCGCTACCTTCGAGCGACGCGGCGAACACAAGTTCGCATAAAAGCGAATCGTATAGTTCGGGATAGATTTTCGGCGGAAAAATATCGGAATAGTCGCGCATGCTTTTCATAATTTTAAAAACGCGGCTGTTTTTATCTAAACGGAGCGTTTCGGGGAAGCCGTTTATTTTATCCCTTATGCTTTCGGGAAACTTCGTCAAATCAAACTGCACGCAAAATCTTTCGTACGGAATATCCGCGCTGTTTATCTCTATAAAATGATATTGCATGGGCTTAGAAAGCACCAGAACGTCGGGGGTCAGCGCAAACTTTTTGTGTTCGAGGACGTAACTTGCGTCCCCCGATAAAAACAGCAAAAATTCAAAATCGCTGTGCACGTGTTTTGAAAACCTCGTTATATCGAATTTTACGAAATTGGCGTAAGAAAAAGTCGTTCCGTTAAACTTAAAGTCGTTCATACTTAAATTATATATTTTTTTGCAAGATTTGCAATGTTTTTGAGTAATTTTAGTAATTGATTTGAGTTTTTGTAGCGGTATAATTAAATTGTTAAACAAAAACCATCATCGGGAGGGAGTAAATGATTAAATTGTGCGCATTTGCAGACGAGGCGGGAAGCAGTTTAAAAGAGCAGATTTCCGCTTTGAAAGAAAACGGAATCAAATATCTCGAACTCCGTTCTATAGACGGTAAAAACGTTTTGAGTTTTACTGACGACGAAGTTAAAAATTACAGCGAAGAGTTGAAAAAAGCGGGCGTAAAAGTCTGGTCGATAGGTTCGCCCGTCGGGAAGACCGATATAAGCGTTTCGGAAGAAGATTTTTTGAAAGACGTGTCCCGCGCGATAGAGATAGCGAAGGGCTTCGGCGCAAAGCGTATAAGAATTTTCAGCTTTTTTAACGCTTATAATTCCTGCCGCAAAGTCGTAGGACTACTTCAAAAGGCAGTGAAAATCGCTGGTAATAGCGATATAAAACTTTGCCACGAAAACGAAAAGGAGGTTTACGGCGACAGCATCGAAAGGGTGCTCGATTTATACGCGGCGGTAGAGGGGCTTAACTTCGTGTACGACCCCGCAAACTATATCCAGTGCGGGTTTAACGCGCGTGAAGCGCGTGATAAAACGCAATTTTGCACCGACTACTATCATATAAAAGACGTAATTAAAAGTACGGGCGAACTTGTTCCCGCGGGCTTAGGCGACGGGGATATAGCGGGGCTAATCGACAGTTTAGGGGGTAAAAACGCCGTTTTGACGATAGAGCCGCACCTTAAAGTTTTCGACGGCTACGCTAAAATCGACAACACCGAAATGAAGAACAAATTTAACTTTAACACGAACCGCGAAGCGTTTGATTGCGCGGTCAAAGCGCTCAAAAAATTATTAACCGAAAAGGGTTATAAAGAAACGGAAGGAGAGTTTTTAAAATGAAATTCGGTCTTAACTTATATTCCATCAGAAATTTAATCGACACCGACGACAAGTTTATAGACACTTGCTTAAAACTAAAAGCCGCGGGGTACGACTTTTTGCAGTATTCGGGCATAGAGTTCAAGGTTGACAAAGTTAAGCGTGAGCTTGACGAGGTGGGGCTTCCCGTATACCTTACCCACGTGCCTATGGACAGAATTTTAAACGACACCGACGCGCTTATAAAAGAGCATAAAGAAATAGGTTGCCAAAACATAGGTTTAGGCGGCGTTTTCAAGCCGATGCAAGAGTTTAAGCCGCTTATAGATAAACTCCGCGTAGCGGCAAAAAAAATAAGCGACGCAGGTCTTAAATTCTTCTATCACAACCACATGCACGAGTTCAGCAAGGACGAAACGGGCAAAACTTATTACGACTATATAATAGATACCGCGCCCGAAATAAACTTTACGCTCGACACCTATTGGGTTCAGCGCGGCGGCGTTGATTTTTACGACCTCGTAAAACGCATTGCGGGCAGGGTTGACTGCGTGCACTTAAAAGACCACAGCGTTATTTTAGACGGCGACCCCGAAAAATGCGTCTTTATCAACAAAGAATGTCCTTGCGGCGACGGTACGCTCGACTTCCATAAAATGATTCCCGCGGTTTTAGAAGCGGGCGCGAAGTATTTGTTCGTCGAGCAGGATAACGCCGCCGAAAAAGAAGATAGTTTAGGCGAAGTTATAAAGAGCGTTATATATTTAAAAAACAACTTTTAGGAGAGTATTATGGATACAGTAAGATACGGCATTATCGGCTTAGGCAATATGGGCACGGGTCACATGGGATATTTTCAGAAGGGCGAAGTTCCCGGCGCGAAAGTAACCGCTATATGCGATATCCGTCAAGATAGAATCGACAGAATGGTAGGAAAGTACCCCGACGCGGGCTTTAAAACCTATTTATCTTATAAAGACTTGGTTGACGGCGGAGAAGTAGACGCGGTTATCGTGGCCGTCCCCCACTACTTTCACCCCGAAATAGTCATTTACGCGCTTAAAAAGGGTTTGAACGTTATTTGCGAAAAGCCGGCGGGCGTTTATACCAAACAGGTTAAGGAGATGATGGAAGTCGCAAAAACCGCAAAAGGGTTGTTTACGATGATGTTCAATCAGAGAACCAACTGTTTATACAGGAAGATGAGAGAGATTATTTTAAGCGGCGGTATCGGCGAGGTTACGCGCGTAAACTGGATAATAACCGACTGGTACCGCACGCAGTTTTACTACGACAGCGGCGATTGGCGCGGAACGTGGTCGGGCGAGGGCGGCGGCGTGTTGTTTAATCAATGCCCCCACCAACTCGATTTAATATCCTGGGTAACGGGAATGATGCCGACGGCTGTCAGGTCTTTTTGCAACTTCGGCAGGTTCCACGATATAGAAGTAGAAGACGACGTTACGGCGTATCTCGAATATGCTAACGGCGCAAACGGCGTGTTTATAACCACGACGGGCGAATTCCCCGGTACCAACCGCTTTGAAGTCGCGGGTACGAAAGGTAAACTCGTTTGCGAAAACGATAAACTTATGATGACGAAAGTAACCCCCGACACGCGCGAGTTCACAAAAACCGCGAACACATCTTTCGTCGTTCCCGAAAAGGAGACGTTTGAAGTGGAAACGGACGGCGTAAACCTTCAACACATGGGCATTTGCCGCAATTTTACTAACGCAATACTCGGTAAAGAGCCGCTTTTTGTAGACGGCAAAGAGGGAATAAACGGCGTTGAACTTATGGACGCGATGCTTTTATCCACCTGGCTCGATAAAAAGGTTGCAATTCCCATCGACGATGAGTTATACTATAATGAGTTAAAGAAGAGAATTGCCGTTTCCCGCCGTAAAGAAAACGTTATCGACACCGTTGCCGATACCGAAGATACATACGGAAGCAAGGTTAAGCGTTAAATTTTCATCTCACGATTATTTTTTCGGCAAAAACCCGCCTTATGCGGCGTTAAACACCGTTCACCGTACGGCAAGTACGGTTTCGGGTGTTTGCCTTGCCTAAATAAACCGCTTTGCGGGCAATTTCTTGCTCGAAAAAAGCATATTGCGCCGCAGTGCGGGGCAATATTTAATCGTCGATTAAAAATTTATCGCTTAGGAATTTTATCGCTCATCGCGGGTGCAGACTTGCGAAAGCACACAAGCGGGCGGCTTTTCTTTAAAGCCGCCTTTTACTATAAGGAGAGTTATGAAAGCAGCAGTTATCGGGTTAGGCGCGATAAGCAAACTTCACATAAACGCGCTTAAATTAAGGGGGATAGATATCGTCGCCCTATGCGACAGCGTTAAAGAGCGCGCCGAAGAAGCGATTAAAGAGTTTAACTTAAACGCTAAAATTTATTCCGACTATAAAGAACTTTTAAATAACGAGAGTTTAGACGTCGTTCATATCTGCACGCCGCATTTTCTGCACGCGCCGATATCCGTTTACGCGCTTAACAAAAACGTAAACGTGTTGTGCGAAAAGCCTATCGCTATTTCGGAGGAACAACTTTTGGATATCGAAGCGGCGGTTAAAAAAAGCAAGGCGGTTTTCGGCGTTTGCCAGCAAAACAGGTACAACCCTTCCGTTTTATACGCCAAAAAGTACTTAGAGGGTAAAAACCTTATATCGGCGGCGGGGACGCTCGTTTGGAAGCGCGACGCAGATTATTATCACAGCGGCGACTGGCGCGGCAAAAAAGCGACCGAGGGCGGCGGCGTTATGATAAATCAGGCGCTTCACACCCTTGATATTCTTCAATGGTTTATGGGTATGCCCGACAGCGTTATCGCGAACGTTTCGGATAATTCGCTCCGCGGAATAATCGAAGTCGAAGATACGGCTTTCGGCTTGTTTAAGTATAAAGATAACCCTAATAAGGACTTTATTATAAACGCGACTAACGCCGCAAAATACAGCTTCCCCGTAAACATATCGGTAAGCGACGGCGAGCATACCGTCGTCATCGTCGGCGATAACCTTATTATAGACGATAAGTTCGTCGCGACCGAAAAGGGGCAACCCGTATTCGGCAAAGAGGTTTGGGGCACGGGGCACATAAGCCTTATTAAAGATTATTACGACTGCTTAGAGGAGCATAAGCCTTTCGCGCTCGACTTTTTCGAGGCGAGAAAGGTCGTAAAACTAATACTTGCCATGTACGGCTCCGACGGAGCCGAAAAGGAGATAAAATAATATGAAAACCGATTATAAAGTAATACCCGTAGTGGTCATCAAACAAATCGAAGACGCAATACCCACCCTTACCGCGCTTAACGAAGGCGGTCTTCCCGTTGCGGAAATTACTTTCAGAACGGCTTGCGCGGAAGAAGCGATACGCTTGGGCGTTAAAAACTTCCCCGATATGTATATCGGCGCGGGCACGGTCATAAACTTAGAACAAGCAAAGCGCGCTATAGACGCAGGCGCGAAGTTCATCGTTTCGCCGGGGCTTTCGAGAGAAGTTGCGGAATTTTGCGCCGCAAAAGGCGTGACCTACTTCCCCGGTTGCGTTACCCCCACCGAAATTATGGAAGCGATAAGCTTAGGAATAAAAGTGGTCAAATTCTTCCCCGCAAACGTTTACGGCGGGCTTAAAGCGATTAAAGCCCTTGCCGCCCCCTTTAACCGGATGAAGTTTTTGCCCACGGGCGGGGTTGATTTAACCAACCTTAAAGAGTTTTTGGAGTGCGATAAAATTTACGCCGTCGGCGGAAGCTTTATGATGAAAGGCGATATCGCGGAAAACTGCAAGGCTATAAACAAACTTTTAGCCGAAATAAACGGCTAAGCGTGATAAGCGGAAAAGTTCACTCATAATAATTTAAAAATCGGGCATACTCTTTTTAAGCCGCCGTTTTTGCTTACGGCCTATAAAGGGGGAATTATGCTTGACGACGAATATTTGAGCGACTTAACCTGGAAACTTTTTGAAAAATCGGGCAATATAAGTTACTACTTGTTGCACTCGAAGTTAAGAAGCGATAAAGACGAAAAACGTTAATGGAAGAAATCGTAAACGGCATTGTTTTAAGAGCGGTCGATTATAAAGACAGCGATAAAATAATAACCTTGTTCACCATCGAAAAAGGAATTATAACCGCGGGGGCGAAAGGGGTTAAAAAGGCGGGGGCGAAGCTTAAATTCGCCGTCGAGCCTTTTTGTTTTGCCGAATACGTTTTAGCCAAAAAGTCAAACCGCTATACCGTTATAAGCGCGCAGTATTTAGATAGTTTTTATAATTTAAGAACAAACCTTACTAAATACTACGTGAGCGGCGCGATAGGCGAAGTTATGCTCGCCGCCCTCAAAGAAGGCGACGCAGACCCCGCTATGTTTTCCGTTTTTATGGAAGCGGTTAAGGACGTGAATTACTCCGACGCCGAAAAACTTGCGTTCATTAAATTTTTGGTGCGGCTTTTTAAAATCGCGGGGTACGGGATAGAGAGCGAACTTTGCGCGTTTTGCGGCAAAAAAATAAACGGAAGAGTGTTTTTTAACTTTCAGAACGCAAACTTTTCGTGCGAAGAGCACAGGCTCGATAACTATAAAGAAATAACCCCTCTTACATACAACGCCTTCATCGCGGCAAAAAACGTAGCTTTTACGGGGGATGACGGCGAATTTTTAACCCTTAGCGTTGACGCGCAGAATAAACTCATTAAATTTTTGCTTTATTATTTTAATTATAAAACGGACGCCGTTATAAAAAGCGAAGCTTTCGTTTTAACCGTTTAGCGTACATATATACAATATAAAAATTACGCGGCTTTTTGTGAACGCCGCGTTTTTTTGTGCCGCCGCTTAATTAACGGCGGCTTTTTATGTTCGGCTCCTATATTAACGCCGCGTTTTTTAAGTTTGCCGCTTAATTTTTTGCCGCGCATTTTACCCGTTTATCACAATTTATTTAACAATAATGCAAAATAGTTTAAAAAAATTGCAGGCTGTCCGCACGAATAGTACAAAACGCTTGAATATGTACTATTTTTGTATTACAATAAAATGACAAAATACAAATGGAGGTTGTATGAAGTATATCTATCTTTTTAGCGAAGGCAACGGCAAAATGCGCGAACTTTTGGGTGGTAAGGGCGCAAACCTTGCGGAAATGACCAAAATCGGTCTTCCCGTACCGCAGGGCTTTACCATAACCACCGAAGCTTGCACCAAGTATTATGAAGACGGTCGCAAAATCAACGACGAAATTTTGGGGCAAATCGACGAGTACGTCAAAAAACTCGAAGAAATAAGCGGCAAAAAGTTCGGCGATAAAGAAAACCCGTTGCTCGTATCGGTGCGTTCGGGCGCGCGCGCTTCGATGCCCGGCATGATGGATACCATACTGAACCTTGGTTTAAACGAAGAAGTTGTTGAAGTTCTGGCGACAAAATCGAACAACCCGCGTTGGGCGTGGGACTGCTACAGAAGGTTTATTCAGATGTTTTCCGACGTCGTTATGGAAGTGTCGAAAAAGGAATTTGAAAAACTTATAGACGAAGTCAAGGCGAAAAAGGGCGTTGAATTCGACGTTGACTTAACCGCCGACGATTTAAAAGAACTTGCAAACTTATTTAAAGCGAAATATAAGGCCACTTTGGGTAAAGACTTTCCCACCGATCCGCACGTTCAGCTTATCGAAGCTATTAAAGCGGTTTTCAGAAGCTGGGACAACCCCCGCGCAAACATATATAGAATGGACCACGATATTC
>CAKQMM010000015.1 GCA_934254755.1 uncultured Clostridia bacterium | reverse complement strand
CAGCCGGCGGCCTTTGACGAAGGGCTGTTCCTGGGTCTGACGGAGACGGTTCGGGTCTGCCCCGACGGGCTGGTGTTCGTGTTCAGGGACGGGACGGAAATTCCGGTATAAAGGAAACAAATGAGAGAACGGAATATGCCGGCGTACTCAGCGCTTCGGAGGATGCTCCTGCATTGGGAGAGCATCCTCTTTTTTATTTGGATAGAAGCTCCATCAATCCCGGAATGTCGGGTGCTCAGACAGTGCCAGTTTACAGAACTCATTGGAAAAAGGCAATGCCCCGGCAGGACAAGTACTTTGTCCCGATAGGGCAGTTTTTTGATACAATATGGGAAGCTGTGAAGAAAAAGAAGACTTTGTTCGTTGTATGGATAGAATGTATTATGGGGGACTGTTGTGAAACCCTTTATTTGCCGCAGAATGCCTGTTTCATCAAGCGCTTCGCCAGATATAACGGGAATCTTCTCAGTAAAAAAGAATTTTGTGCTAAAAAAGACTCGGAATACACTATTTTTGGAAGAGGTTTCTTGGATAAACTTATTATGGCCTGTTCCCTTAAAAACAGAACAGGCTTGATCTACCCATTCGCTCAGTCGCTGCATCCGCGTTTTTCTTTTGCCTTTTCCTGAAACAAGCTCGATTCTATCCGCTTTGATTCGCGCACGGATTCTTTTCCGAAGCTTCTTCAACTGCCGGACAGCAATTTTTTCCGGAACATGGAAGCGGATACCTACCTCTTTCAGCTTTGCGGGAAGCTCATCATGAATTTTCTTCAGCAGCTTTTTAGCTCTCCTGCGCCCGTTCTTTATTTTACCCCCCCTGTGGTAATGAAATGAGTTACGCGAAAAGATAGACCGGATTTTGCGTCATTTGGGAGTTTCGCGGAATTTTAAGGAGTTTCGCGAAAAGATTGAATCAGGGCGTTTTCATTTGTTCCAGCGTGTCCTTGAGGTGCATCCCATCAATCAGTCCGGCGAGGTAGCAATGTTCGTAGATAGGGATGTCGCAGCCGCGCGCCATGCTGACCAGTTCCTCCGCGTCATCTTCGCCCATAAGCTGTTCGGCCTTGGTGCGGAGCGGGAGCATCTGCTCCTTGGATTTGACGCAGTCGGGATGCTGATCGGCCTCGTGGGCAAGCTGCTCCACGCGGGCTGAGATGAGTTCCTTGAGAATACTTTCCAATGTGTTCATGATGATAGACCTCCTTTTACACTATGTTTGATTTGAATTAGCAATAGTACCAAACTAATGCTTTCTACCGCGGCTCCTACCATCGCTGCTTTGGAATCAAAATAATTGTAGATGGACCCCACAGATACCCCGCAGGCCGCTGCAACAGAACGTATGCTTATGGCGGAGCAGCCCTGTTGCCGAATCAGCTCCCGGCTGATCCTCAAAATTTCTTCTTTTGATGTTACAATAGTATTCATTTGTCCCCCAAATCTAAACGTGGTATTGAAAAATTTCATATCTTACTCATATCGGTTGGCTTGGAAATGGTATAGCTTAGCATACTCTCCTCCATTCTCTATCAATGCAGTGTGATTTCCCTGCTCAATTAGAGTTCCTCGCTTAATAACAAGGATTAGGTCAGCCCCAACCGCACAGGATAATCTATGTGAGACTAATATAGTAATTCTATTGGGAGCTGGCTTTGCGATTGTATCGTAAATGGAGTTTTCACTTTCTGGATCTAGAGCTGATGAGGGTTCATCTAATACCCATATCGGACGATCTCTATATAAAGTTCTTGCAAGCGCGATTTTCTGCATTTCACCTCCCGATAAATCCAAAGCCTCATCGCATGAGTTACTAAGCAGCATGCGAAAAAGCTGCGCGTCTAATCCCGCCTTTGTCTTCAAGGGGATAGAGTCTCCCTTGCTTTTTTTTAATGCTGCCATTACCATTTCATCGCTTCCCGGTTCTTCAGCATCCGATAAGGATACATTCTCTCGAAGCGAAAATGCATAGTTTGGGGCCTCTTGAAAATATGTCGCGAAACAACTCCTCAGAGAGTTAAGCTGATACTCTTTTATGTTAACTCCATTTATCAGAATTTCTCCATCGGACGGATCATACAATCGTAAAAGCAGTTTTACAATCGTGCTCTTTCCGGATCCATTTTCCCCAACGAGAATAACAAACTGCCCCTTTTTAATAGAAAACGACATCGAATTAAGAACCTTTTTTTTGCTTCCAGGATATTTGAATTCGACATTTCGAAACTCTATAGACTCAACACAGGTAATTTCTTTTTTCCCATCCTTCATACGAGCTGTTAATGAACTTTCAAACTTATTAAACTCTGAAGCGTGCATTCTTTTTTCATATATACCTATACTATTTCCTACAATAAGGTTTATATGCATTTGAAACTGTGAATATATGGAAATCCAAAATGTTAGATCACCCAGTGTAGATGCCTGATTCTTTATCGCAAGAGAGATGCTTAATAGAATATACACATATGCTCCAAGCTGTGGCAATTCCAATATAAAACTAACCAACGTCCTTTTGCTTAACAATTTTTTTTGCTTAATAAATGTTAAAGTCCATAATTTGTGATAACGTTTGCTTAGAAAGTCTCCAACATTAAGAACTCTTATTTCTTTTGCATAATCCCTATCTGATATTAAATTAACAAGATAATTTTTTTCCTTTCTAAGGTTAACTGCTCTCGTGTTAAATCAAATCCCTTTTGAGTAAAGTACCGCGAGGCAACCGCTGTTGGTAAAGCAGTTAGTAATACCAATAATCCATATATTATATTAAGCTTTGCTATTGAAACGATTATTATTGCAAAGGATATTATAGACGCGACTAAATCAATAATATTCCATAATAGGTTTGTTACAGCATAGACATTCGTACTTGCAAACGAATATGAGTTCAAATAGTCTGGATCATCAAAAAATTTAATATCTGCTGTTTTCATTTGATCCATAATTAGCGTTTGTATTTGTTTTCCAATTAGTGCATCATGAATATTCTCGCTATAATCCGAAATCTTCCGCATAATTAAACCAATCATTGAAAATAAAATTATCAATAGAACTGTATAAAAAATTACATTTCTCGACTGAGTCAAAGTCAATTCATCAATTAGGTTTTTTGATAAGTATGAAAACACCAAGCTACATAGCGGAGTAATGACTTTAGAGACCATCCTTATTACTGTGAAAAGAGCAGAAGCATTCCACGAAATGCTTATACATAGTTTAGCACTTGATAATATTTCGTTAAGAGATTTTACAAATTGATTGAGTGGCATGTGATTACACCCGCAGTCTGTGATGATTTCTGTTGCGCATCCAAAGTGAAGTCATATGTTTTCTCCCCACTTAAGAACGTCCTCTTGGGATATAAAATTATAGCATCTGCTGTTTCCTTGCTCTCTTACTTTCCATATTGCTCGCTGCACTGCAGGCGATTCCTCAATAATATAGCTTAAATTCTGTCCTGGACCCAATAGCAACTCTTCGGTAGGTAAGAACGCATTTGAAATATGAAAAAAAATTTCACCAAATGCATAGCGTCTCTCAATGTCCTTTTCCATTGCAACTATTTTTTCTGAGTTAGCAACGTTTAAGAAAACTGAACAGATAAAATAATCCGGAGAAAGAGCCTGAGAATAAATAAAGGGATATTCACCGCCACTATTTTGTATTGATCCACATAATGGAAGTATACCCCCAGGAATCTCAATCAAAATAATATCTGGATTATAAGTTGATACAATCGTATTTACATACCAGTTTATATATCTAATGCGATCCTCAAATGCCAGTATTCGCAGTAACGATTGTGGAATACTTAGGTTATCCGTTCCCTTTAATCCCTCCCGTGCGAATATAGGAAGAATCCTCTTGAATTTTGATATTGTCTTCTCCATGGTTAAAATGATTTCTGCTGTTTGATAGGAGTCATACATGCTTCCAATAGCAACAACAGGGATTGGAACCGGCTTGAAACCAAACGACCTAAAATTGGGGCCTCTTTCAATAGTAGCATCCTTGGAATGAAGTTTGAAAAAGTCATTCCAAGAAAAATTCTCAATCTTTAAAACGGACATTCCATTCGATATTATTGTCTTTTCGATTTTCTTGCTAAAAGCATCACATGCTTTTGTTCCATTGCCTTGCGCACGAATACATATGTCATCAGAAGACATATCCTTTTGTAATAAATTAGTTGCCAGATGCAGGTGATATGAGTTTTTTTTACAACATTCTTTTATAGAATTATAATATCCGGAAGGAACAATACCTAGTATTTCAATTTTATCTAGCTCATCCGCTCTATGCAAATAAAGAATGTCTGTCAACAGTTTTTCACTGTGGAGAAATGGGAATATTATAACTTTCTTCATGGTTTCTCTCCTTTCTCACTGCATTAGCCGACTTGCGGATTGAAAGCTAGATATCGCTGAATTGCCTCTTCAGCATATTGCTTCGCACTTTGACACTGAGCACATCTTTGGGAGCTAGAGAAACCATTTTCATTATAACAAAAATAGCAGCAGGTACTGCAGAATCGAATGCACCAACACGATTTACACTCCTTTTCAGTTATTTTTGCAATATTTAGTAGTTGTAGGCACCGTTGCATGTCAAGTCCACTATCCAAAGTGCCTATTCTTACACAATCCTGAGTTTCTGATACCTTTTCACATGGCAGTAAATTCTCGTTGAGTGACACAAATAAGGAAGTGTATCCGGGTATACAAGGACCTGCGGGATAGGCGTATGACACGATAGGACTTTGCATCATTGTGTCATTTATTTGCATATCATTGAAACGTCCTTCTTTAATTAGCACATTTTGATGTGAATCGGGGGCGATATCCCCGGTTTCCCGCAGCATATTGACAAACTGATAGTATTGATATTCAGCCCAAAATTCATCCGACACCTTATATTTGTGCGTTAAATAGCTGTCATCTATCATGGTTGCAGAAATAGGATAGTCTTTAATATATGGTAAATCTTCAAAAATACGATTATAATCCCTCAACCGCATTTCTTGATTCATAACCATATTGATTGATGTTCTTCTTTGTAGGTTAGGATATGATGAATTTATTCTCTCTAAAGCACTTTTCACAAATTCAAAAGTGCTAACATTCTCTTTAGCAAATTTCCTATGAAGATCATGGATTTCTTGAGGCCCATCAAGACTTAATGTCACATAAATTTCATTTTCATCAAAAAAAGCTATAATATCATCAGAAAGCAATGTGGCGTTTGTGGTGATTCCAAAAGTAAGATATTTTCCTTCGAAAATCGATCTAGCATACTCCATTGATTTTATTATCACGTCTTTATTCAATAAGGGTTCTCCACCATAAAATCCAATATGAACGCGCTGAGAATCAGTAGAGTGGCTTGCAAAAAAATCCAATGCTTTTTTTGCTGTTTCCCACGTCATCATCTGTGAATTGTGATGGCGATTACTCCCTTCATTTTCTGTATAGGGGCAGTAGGAGCAGCGAAGATTACAATTCTGCGTAACCTGGAGAATTAGTTTATTTAGCCCACGATCGAGAATATATTTTAAGTGATCCACGTATGGGTGAATGATTTCAAAATCAGTTTTGAGGAAAAAGCCTAGCTTTTGTAGTTCGCGAAATTCCGTACTTTTGCAGCGTTCTTCTCCAGAAGGGTTTTCTTGCAAAATAGAATATAATTCATCTGAAATACGTTTGAACTGATTTAACCTTGCATCATAGATATAATTGCCATTGGCATTGCGTAACAATTTATACATTCTCGTCGCCTCTCTCTTCATCGATTTTGTATCTTCTCAATTCACTACATCTATCTACCAAGCTTGCAATTGTACAGTATGATTCACCGCCTAGCAACTCTCCTGATAGATCAAGCTCATGAATGATGTGGCGGTAAAATGTATAGAGATCGCACGCTGTGAGTCCAATCCCCTTGCCCGTAAGCGGGATATGAATTTGTGACGCATCGACATGGATTTTCTTGAATGAAAACATTCTGTTAATTGTATCAATAATGTAAGCTTGCATTTACTTTCCTCCCTTGAAGTATATAGCGGCTCCCTTATTTCAGCAGGGAGCGTAGTGTGCGCATTTGCGAATGGCGCACCCATAGCCTTAATCCCATGTAAGCGAGAAGCAGCTGAGCGAGCACCATCACAATCAGGAATAGCAGCATCCAGGAATCCGATGGCGCGTTGCTCCCAGCGATTCTTTCCATTTCCCCCTTGAAAAGCTTGGTATAGCAGAAGAATACCATGGCAACGCTCCCGGCTGAGCCGGTCATCCCGGCCAGTGCAAAAGGAACGCTGTATGCCCTGCGTGAGGGGCGATTCGGCGTGCCCAGCAGCCGGCGAAGCGAAAATTCCCGCAAATAGAGCTTGCTCATCAGCAGGGTGTAAATCCAGCACCCTGCCAGCATGACGGCCACAGAGGCCAGCACCATACCGCCCTGACGCTCCCGAATGGTTTTGTAGATGGACTCCACGCCGCTCCATTTGGACGAAAACAGCCGTACGGAATAACCGAGGGATTCCAGTTTGGGCGCGGTTTCATCCAGAAAGGCGTCGGTATCCTCTCCGCGTACCCGGAAGGAAAGGGTGTATGGGAAGGCTTCTTTCACGGCGATGGGTTCGTCTACGGCGGCGGGAATGAAGATATCGTTATATGAAAACTGAAAAGCGTTTTTGAACGGCTCGTAGTTCTCCTGGTGAAAGGTGCCTATGATCTCATATTCCTTGGCGCGTCCATAAGGCAGGGTCAGCAGCTTTCCCAGCATGGGAACGCCCTTACGGAAGCCCACCACATCATAAGCATCATCGGCCAGGGCGATGGGAATCTTGTCGCCAACCTGCAGCCCGCGCTTCTGCGCCAGTTCATGGCTGACAACGCATACCTTTTTCCCGGCGTCATCGGGACGGATGCCCCGTCCTTCCGTATACAAAAGGCCATCCTCCGCGCTTGGCATCAGCAAGCCCATGTCAGACACAATTCGAGCGGTATAAACCGTCGAAAGCTGCTCGGTCTGATTCACATACGCATCCCATCCGAGCTCGCGAAGGATTTCATCCACCTCTTCTTCTGTGGCATCCGCGGGCAGGGGAACGATGGCGTGCGGATAAAGCACATCCGTGTAGTAGGCGTCCTGCTGCACAAAAGGCGCGTTCACTTTCCAGCCCACACACAGCTCGTCCCTGGTAAGCCCCGTTTGATAGGATAGGGCGGTATATCCCATGAGTAAATAGCGGCTGCCAACTTGAAAGGGACTCTCCTCCCCCGCACGCATCTGATAGTTCACAACCGTCCAATCCCAATTTGCCCGTTCGGCGGCCCAGTCCAGGTGTGCGTGGTGTACAGTCACATTCTCCATGGCCAGAATGCCGCTTGACGGTATATCGTTCTCTTCCTCTTTATAGAAAGTGTCCAGAGCAGCCGTCCCCTCCAAAATAGCGAGCGTTCCCGCATCGCGCATGTAAAAAAGGGAGGAAAGATTCGGCATTCCCTGAATGGCAGCTGACCGAATTTTCTGAATCTGGATTTTGTCCACCTGCTCTGAGGCTTCCAGGATATGCACGGCTTCCTCTGAAATGGCCGACAGCTGGGAACGATCCTGTGCCAGCGCCTCCCGCTGCGGCGCTTCCCAAAGCACAGTTCCCACGGAGGCATAATATTCCTCAATGTAACGCAGGTTCAGGGCATCCACACAGCAGTTCAGCGCCAAAAGCAAAGAGGCGGATGCCAGCACAAACCAGAACAGACTGACGGCCAGCAGCTTCCATGGCTGTCGTACCAGCAGCTTCCATTCCATTTGGATTCACCTCCATGCTTACACATCCCGCTGGAATCCTTGATACAAGGAAAGCAGACGCCGTCCGCACAGCAGAGTTAGCACGGCCGCGCAGGCCATAACACAAACGGCAAGGGTGAGCAGCCAGTGCGCAAGCAGGCCGCTTTGCGCGCCGCCAGCCGCATACCCCAGCAGAGCCGCAGGAAGGCTCAGCGCCAGCAGCAGCCCGCACAGGCTGAGCCAAAGCCCCAGGAACAGCCGATGGCTCGACTCGCCATGCAGCCGGCGAATCAGGATTTCGCTTTGCTCCTGATGCGTCATCAGTACAGCGAGCACCGCCGCCAGGGCGATGAACGCGCACCGGATGGGAAGATGGAGCGTCTGCTGCAGCTTCAGCTTGTTTTCCAGCGGACGAAGGGCTTCTTCCAGCTCCCGCGTGTTGGCATAGAGCGTGCAGTCCATGTGCATCGCGTCCATCCATTGCTGAATCTCCGCCGCCACAGCGTCAAACTGGGCGTTATACGCCGGGTTGAGGGTGAAGGAAAATTGGGAATACACATACCAGCGCAGCCTTGTCGCGTCGGAGTACACAATGCGCTTCTGGCCCTGGCTATAAATGTTCGCCTCGGGTACAATCAAAGCGCCCAGAAAACGAATGCTCGACGGATAGATTCCCACAAGGGTCAGCTGCTGTACGGGCGCGCTCTCCGAATACTCCGCGTTTTCATCCGCGCCTGCCAGCGCAATCGTATCGCCAAGCCTGTATGACAGCGAATCGGTCAATGTCGCATCCATCAGGCATATGTCCTCGCGCTGGCAGAAGTCCTCCACGGTATAACCCTCTGCAAACGTGCAGGTAAGGCCCATTTTTTCAAAAAAGGTAGATAGATCATTAGTGCCGTAGGCGACGAACGTATTTTCACCTCGGGGCACCCCGTCGCCTATCAGATAGACCGGATTCCACACGGAGCAATAGCAGCTGTCCACCTCTTTGCGGTTTAGGAGCATCTGCGCGGAAAAGGGCGATACGGCAAGCGTCCCAGACATGACGGAGGAAGGCATCAGCTGGCAGTGGATGCGCGCGTTGTGATAAAGCGCGTCCACCGCCTCTCGATTAGCTTGCATGCTTTGCTCCTGGAACGACAAAAAGAGGACGGAAACCACCAGTTCCACAAGGAACAACAGCGCGAACAGCGGTTTGCGGGCAAACCGTTTCCAAAGCATACGGCCCCCTCCTCACATGCGCTCAAGCACGCCATGCGAAAGCTTATAGCGGTGCTGCGCCAGATCGGCAATCATAGGATCGTGCGTAACCAGGATAACGGTTTTCTTCTCCTCTTCCGCCAGTCGGGTCAAAATCCCCGTGACCTCCAGGGCGTTCTCTTCATCCAGGTTTCCGGTGGGTTCATCCGCCGCGATCAGCGGGGTATGGCAGGCGAGGCAGCGGGCAATGGCCACCCGCTGCTGCTCGCCGCCGGATAGACGGCCGGGAAGGCGATGGCATAAATCCCCCGGCAAATGCACGGCGGCCATATGCTCGCGTGCCTCATCCTGCGCCTGCATGGGTGTTTTGCCATGCAACAACAGGGGATAGCAGACATTCTCCAGCGCGGTTCGGTTGGGAAACAGCAAATAGGATTGGGCAATCAGGCTTACGGTATGACGGCGGTAGGCCGTGAGGTCGCCGCCGCCAATGGGGTTGCCGTTCCACAGGAGAGCGCCAGACGTGGGCGTTTCCATACCGGCAATCAGGTACAAAAGCGTGCTTTTGCCCGCGCCCGAATAGCCGCGAATGGAACTGACCGTTCCCGGCAAAAACGAGGCGTTGATATGGACAAGCACAGGCTTTTTGGCTTTGGGATACGTAAAGCACACATCGCGCAGCACCAGGCCCTCCATGGGGCTCTCACCCCCAAGCTAATTCTAAAATTTTCAAACTAAAGACATTAGAATAAGGTGAACTTCCTTTTAAAAGTCCCCCGTATTGTTCCGGCAGGATAACATTGCGGGGGACGATTAAGGGCTATTTGCAGGAATTTCCACTACCATTGCCAAAGGGTTCCGGCTGACTTCCAGCTCTCGCATATGTACGAGTTGCAGAAGTTGTGTCGCGATGACCGAAATGGTCATCCGGAGCTCCATAGGTAACACATTTGCACGCACCGCAAGGGAAAGACAAAGTCCCCAACGAAAGAGAGCCGGTTCCATTCTTTTTCAGATCAAACATGAGAATCTCTCCTTTCTTTTTTGTGGTGTGTCTCCAAGTTCACAGTATCATAAACCACTGAGTTTCGTCAACCTTTTTCAGAATAATTTACATTTATTTTTCCAGGTTTTTTGGCAACTCCGATTTCGGCAATATACGTTTTTACAGGCTCAAAACGGCAGGTGCAAAATGGAAGCGGATTCTTTATGATCTTGATTACGGTCTGTTCAACAGTGGTTTCAATAGTCCATATAGCTACTTAAAGGAAAAGGGTGCGGGTGATAGGCTAATTGATAATGCTTTGATTCGTAAACTGTTGGAAAACGATGAAATGCATGATAGGTTTTTAACAAGGCTAGGGAAAATTTACCATTTTTTTACGACGGAATATATGACCAAAGTGTTTGATGAAATGATTAAAGAAGTCGAACCGGAAATGCAGCTCCATTTCTCACGCTGGGCCGAGGAGAATGATAAGGCTATATCATTCGATAATCCGACGACCCCTGAGGGGGCCCTGCACTATTGTTATCCGCGTCTGGATCGTACACGAAATGGCCAACCTATTTTTATGAAATGGTGCAAAAACAATTTGCCGCAATTTGCGCTTTCAAATGAGCAAATGGTTGTATACTTCGGTGAGAAACCTCCTTTGCCAGCAGACGCAATTGCCGATTGTGTTGAAGGAATGAAATGGGAATAGAAGCGGCGGTTCACTTCGGCGGTTCAAAACGCTCTCGGCGGTTCAAAATTACAAAAAATGAACCGCCCATCCGTCATCCGGGCAAGGGGCCACTTGGTATTACTATATCCGTATAGACACAAACCGCCGTAAGGCGATTCATAGGATAAGAAAGCGCTTCCCGGTTCGGGAGAGCGCTTTTCTTGTATCTTCTTCTATATATCAAACGGCGGCCCGAAAGCCGCCGATGAAAAGAATGAGATGAATCAGCCAGCCCGCCGAAAAGAATTTCCGGCGGGCTGGAGCATGCTTTTATAGCGCGGCAAACGCTCGTGTACCCCGCTTTTTCAGCCAGACATACAGAAGAACGCACAGCGCTGCCGTCAGAAGAGCAAACAGGGAAGGAACCAGCGCCGGGGTCAGATGGGAACCCAGCAGCAGCGCGGCTGCGCCGGGAAGAATGGCATACACCCAACCGCCCAGCAGGGCAAACATCACGCTTCCGCTCTGCTTGATGGGCGTGATCTCGCTGGTCCAGTTCAGATTCGGCATTTTCAGCCCCATGAACAATCCAAACAGCGCCATCAGCAGCACGTTCAGCAGGCAGCATACCGCCGCCAGCAGCGACAGCAACGGCGAGAAGCCCATCATGGGCAGGGCGCAGCACAGCAGGAACACCATCGGGATGCCGGTCAGCAGCAGCTGCAGCTTCAGCTTGGCTTTCAGTGCTTCCCAGACCGGCACCGGCAGAGAGCGCAGCACCCACAGGTTCTTGCCTTCCAGAGAAATGGAGGGCGCGGCCATGTCGTTCATGCTGGCCAGCAGGCAGGCCATGGAAACCGTCAGCGCCAGCACGATGCCTTCCGAGCCGTTAAAGACTGACGTTAGCAGCATGGACAGCTCTCCGCCTTTGAAGAGCATCATCACGCCTGCCGCCATCAGCATCAGAATGCCGAAGCCGCAGTTCAGCATGTAGTTGGGGCTGGAAACAAAGCGGCGGCATTCCTTGCCCAGCAGTGCGGAGGACAGGCTGCGGACCCGGACTTTCTTTTCCCGGTAGCGCGTTTTGGCCGCGCTGCTGCCGGAAGTCGCCAGCCGCAGAAAGCTGCGGGAAAGCAGCAGCCAGGTCAGGGCCGTCAGCAGGGCGGTTACGGCAGTGACCAGCAGCATAGCCAGCCAGTCGCCCTCCGCTACGCGGCCAAATACATACAGGGGATAGGCCGCGCCCTTGATCTTTGCGCCGTAGACGGCGGCATTGGCCACCAGATCGGCGATCACAGTCTGCGCCTTGAAATAAATGAAATAGTACAGGCCGATAGCCACAAGGGATACTAGCACCGTGGTAATGCCCTTGTGCTTCAGCTTCAGGCTGATCTTCGCCACCACCCAGCCCAGCAGGCAGGACAGCAGCAGCACGATCAGCGAGATCAGCACCGTGAGCAGCAGACCGTCTGCGATGACCGCCGCGCTGTGGGATACCTGGATCCAGTATACGATGACAGCGGGGAGAATGACCATCGCGGAATACATCAGGCCCATCAGATAGACCGTTACCAGACGGGAGGCGATGATGACCCGCAGCGGAATGGGCAGGGACAGCAGCAGGTCGTTATCCTTGGCCAGATACAGGCTGGAATAGGTGTTGAACACGCTGCCGAATGCGCCCATAAAGATAGCCATTAGTCCCATGAGCGTGAAATACAGCCAGCCCATATTCGCCGCCGCCATGTCTTCGCACAGCATCAGGGCCACGAATGCGAACATTCCGCCCAGCACGCCGACCATCAGCAGGGCAAACAGCGCGAAGTAGAGAATCACGGCGCCTTTGGAGCGCTTTTTGTTTTTCTTGGCGTCATACAGATAGCTGCGGAAAATTTCCGCCATCTGCTTTTTCACCAGCTGCTTCAGCATTGCTCTCCCTCCAGTTCCAGGAAGACCTCTTCCAGGCTGTCGTCGCCCTTGACCTCCTCCATGGTGCCGGAGCGGATCAGCTTGCCGCCCTTGATGATAGCCACCTTATGGCACAGCTTTTCCGC
>CAKQMM010000014.1 GCA_934254755.1 uncultured Clostridia bacterium | reverse complement strand
GCTTAATATATCCTAAGCCCACGTCTTTAAGGGTTTTAATTTTATTATAAATTCTCGGCACGCTCTCAAAAAACTCGGTCGCTTCGTCAACGGTCATCTCTAAAACGTCGGATATATCTTTGCCTTTATATTTGACAGCCAAAGTTTCGCGGGTGTAACGCTTGCCCTTGCAGACTTCGCACGGGACGTAAACGTCGGGCAAAAAGTGCATGGCTATCGTTATAATGCCGTCGCCGGAGCAATGCTCGCACCTGCCGCCCGCAACGTTGAAACTGAACCTGCCCGCGTTATATCCGCGCTCGCGCGCGTCGGGAGTAGCGGCGAACAGTTCGCGAATATAGGTGAACACGCCGGTATAAGTCGCGGGGTTGCTGCGCGGCGTTCTGCCGATGGGAGATTGGTCGATTGCGATGACGTTATCGAAGTTGTCGAGCCCCGTTATCTCTTTATACGCGCCTTGACGGACTTTGGCGTTGTTGAGCGTTACCGCCGCGGCGGGGTACAAAATTTCGTTCACGAGCGAGCTTTTGCCGCTGCCCGAAACGCCCGTGACCGCGGTTATCAAACCGACGGGGAATTTAACGGTTATATTTTTAAGGTTATTTTGCTTTGCCCCTTTTACAGTTAAAAACTTGTCGCTTACGGGGGTGCGGACGGGCGGAATTTCGATTTTACGCCTGCCGGAAAGATAGTCGCCCGTGATGCTTCTCGGCTCGTTTTCGATATCTTCGACGCTGCCCGAGGCAACGACTTCTCCGCCCAAAACGCCAGCCTTAGGTCCGATATCTACGATAAAGTCGGCGGCGCGCATAGTGTCCTCGTCGTGCTCGACGACGATTAAAGTGTTGCCTAAATCTCTCAAGCGTTTAAGGGAATTTATAAGTTTTAAATTATCGCGCTGGTGAAGTCCTATGCTCGGCTCGTCCAAAATATACAAAACGCCCGTTAAACCGCTGCCTATCTGCGTCGCAAGCCTTATGCGCTGAGCTTCGCCGCCCGATAAACTGCCCGCGTTTCGCGATAGCGTAAGATATCCTAAGCCGACCTCACGCAAGAAGTCGAGCCGCGCTTTTATTTCTTTAACGATGCTTTTAGCGATAATTTGCTGCGTGTCGCTTAAAACGAGGTTATCGACGAAGTCGTACACCTTAACGACGCTTAAATCGCTTAGTTCCGCTATGTTAAGTCCGCCTATTTTAACGCCGAGCGCAAACTTATTGAGCCTTTTGCCGCCACACGCTTCGCACGGAACGGTGAACATATAACGCTCAATCTCGCTCTTCGTGTAGTCGCTCGTCGTTTCGCGGTAACGCCTTTCAAGATTGGGGATAACCCCTTCAAAACTGGTGTGATAAGTGCTGTTGAAGGTGCGGGTCGAATAACTCATGTCTATCTTTTCGCCACCGTTGCCGTACAAAAGTAAATTTATAATATTTTCGGGCAAATCTTTGACGGGCACGTCTAAACTGAATCCGTAACGCTTAGATAAAGCCTTAAAATACATCTGCGTCATCGCGCCCGTGTTAAGGTTCCAGCCGGTAACCGTAAGCGCGCCCTCGCGCAGAGTTCTGTTTTTGTCGCCTATAACCAAATCTTTATCGACCGCGCTTTTAAACCCTAACCCCTTACATTCGGGGCATGCGCCGAAGGGGTTGTTGAAGGAGAAAAGCCGCGGCTCTATTTCGGGGTAAGACACGCCGCAATCGGGGCACGCGTAGTTAGTGGAATAAAGCGTTTCCACCCCGTCCGCGTCTACCGTAACGAGCCCGTCGGCAAGTTTTAAAGCCGTTTCGAGCGATTCGGTAAGCCTCTTTAAAATTCCGCCTTTAACGATAAGCCTGTCTACGATTACCGCAATGTTGTGTTTGATATTTTTTTCGAGTTTAATTTTTTCGTCGGTAAGTTCTCTTACCTCGCCGTCGATTTTAACCCTTATAAAACCTTGCTTTTTGTAACCGTCGAGCTGCTTTTCAAACTCGCCCTTTCTGCCCCTCACAACGGGCGCTTCGATTAAAATTTTAGAACCCTCTTTAAGCGTCAAAACCCTGTCGGCAATTTCGTCGATAGACTGCCGCCTTATCTCTTTGCCGCAAACGGGGCAATACGCCGTGCCGATTTTTGCATACAAAAGCCTTAAATAGTCGTGAATTTCGGTTACGGTGCCCACGGTTGAACGGGGGTTGTTGGAAGTGGTCTTTTGGTCGATGGATATCGCGGGGGAAAGACCTTCTATGCTGTCTACGTCCGGCTTTTCCATCTGTCCTAAAAATTGGCGGGCGTAGGAAGACAAACTTTCCATATACTTTCTTTGCCCTTCGGCAAAAATGGTGTCGAACGCAAGGGTTGATTTACCGCTCCCCGAAAGCCCCGTAAAAACCACGAGTTTATCGCGCGGAATGGTTACATTTATGTTTTTTAAGTTGTTTTGCTTTGCGCCCTTTATGATAATTTTATCTAACATATTATCTCTTCATCAAACGTTTCTTTAGTTTTGCGATATTGTCGCGTATTTCGATACACTTTTCAAACTCGTAATTAAGCGCGGCGATTTTAAGGGCCGCTTTAAGTTTTTCGATTTCGTCGGGGATATCTTTCAGTTTAATATCTTCCGTCGGGTCGATTTTTTTCGATATTTCGAGCGTGTTTTTAATTTCTTTTATAATAGTCACGGGGGTTATGCCGTGCGCTTCGTTATACTTTTGCTGTACCGCGCGGCGGCGATTCGTTTCGTCAATCGCGCGGCGCATGCTGTCGGTTATAACGTCGCCGTACATAATAACGCGCCCCTCCGAATTACGCGCCGTTCTGCCGATGGTCTGAATAAGCGAACGGTCGCTGCGCAAAAAGCCTTCCTTATCGGCGTCTAAAATAGCGACCAGCTTAACTTCGGGAATATCGAGCCCTTCGCGCAAAAGGTTTATGCCGACCAAAACGTCAATATCTCCGCGGCGAAGTTCGTTTATTATGTCTATGCGTTCGAGGGTATCGACGTCGCTGTGCATATAGCGGGCTTTATACTTGCGGTCTTTTAAATAGTCGGTCAAACTTTCCGCCGTTTTTTTAGTGAGCGTGGTGACTAAAACCCTGCCGCCGCTCGCAATGACTTTGACTATTTCGCCCTCTAAGTCGTCGATTTGCCCTTCGGTTTTTCTGACTTCAACCGGGGGGTCCAAAAGCCCGGTCGGGCGAATGATTTGTTCGGCAAAATTGTCGGCGGTATTAAGTTCGTAGTCGCCGGGGGTTGCCGAAACGCAGATAAGCTGACCTATGCGCGCGTCGAACTCTTCAAATTTAAGCGGGCGGTTATCGAAAGCCGACTTTAACCTGAACCCGTAGTCCACAAGGTTCTGCTTCCTTGCCCTGTCGCCGTTATACATTGCGCGGAGTTGCGGCAGCGTCATGTGGCTTTCGTCTATAAAAGTTATAAAATCTTTGGGGAAGTAGTCTAAAAGAGTGAACGGCGGTTCGCCGGGCGTTCTGCCGTCAAAATAACGGCTGTAATTCTCGATGCCGCTGCAATAGCCTATTTCGCGCATCATTTCAACGTCGTAAAGGGTGCGCTGTTTAAGCCTGTGCGCTTCTAAAATTTTGCCCTTGTCTTCAAGCGCCTTGACTTCGTCGTCCATATCCCTGAGGATAGCGGTTATCGCGCCCTCGGTTTTTTCGCTGCCGACGGCGTAGTGGCTCGCGGGGAAAACTACGGCGTGTTTAAGCTCGAAAAGCTTATCGCCCGAAACGGCGTTTATTTCGTAAAGCCCGTCGATTTCGTCCCCGAAAAACTCAACGCGTATTGCAGTTTCGGTACTCGACGCGGGGAATATGTCCACTATGTCGCCGCGCACGCGGAAAGAACTGCGCTGAAAGTCCATATCTTTTCGCTCGTAGTGAATGGAAACGAGTTTGCGCATAAGTTCGTCGCGGTCAACCGTCGCGCCCTTTCTTAACGATACGGCAAGGCGATAATACTCTTCGGGCGCGCCCAAACCGTAAATGCAACTGACGGAAGCAACGACTATAACGTCGCGCCGCTCGCCGAGTGCGCTAGTCGCGCTGTGGCGAAGTTTATCTATCTCGTCGTTGACGGACAAATCTTTTTCTATGTAAGTGTCGCTTGCGGGGAGATAAGATTCGGGCTGATAATAATCGTAATAAGAAACGAAGTATTCGACCGCGTTATCGGGGAAAAATTCTCTGAACTCGTTGCAAAGCTGGGCGGCAAGCGTTTTGTTGTGCGCGATGACGAGCGCGGGTCTGTTAAGGTTTTTGATGACGTTTGCCATTGTAAACGTTTTGCCGCTGCCCGTAACGCCCACCAAAACCTGCATGCGAAGCCCGTCTTCAACCCCTTCGGTCAGCGATTTTATCGCTTCGGGCTGGTCGCCCGTCGGGGCGTATTTACTTTTTAAAATAAATTGCTTTTCTTCCATGTCGGTTTCAGCCTTCTACTTGAATTTCGCCGTTATGTTTTATCGCAAAATTTCAACCGCTTTGTTTTGCGCCGTAAAACAATCTACGTCTGCTCGCTTATTTTATCACAATATTTTTTAAAGGTAAACTGTTTTAGCAAACTAAAACAAACGTTTGTTTAATTTTCACTTTTACATTCTGATTAAGGACGATTTACGATTATCGGCGGGCGGAAAAACGCCTTACGAAAAAATTACGTACAAAAGCCTGCCAACCGCAAAAGATACGCCCGCGCACGCCGCCGCTATAATGAGTTTGGAATAAAGTTGTTTAACGTAGGCGCGCTTTTCGTCATGGTAGTTTTTACCTTTTGTTAAAAGGGTCACGCAGTAAACCGTCCCGCCGCCGTTTTCGGCTAAAATATAGTCGATATACCCGCCCTTTTCAAGCGTTTCCAAAAGTTTTGGGATATCGTCGGGGACAACTTTTAATTTCGCGTCGAAAATCGCCGCTGATTTTTCGGGAACTATCAAACAAGAGTTCCTGCTTAAACACGCCGCGTTTATTATTTTTAAAGCTTCCTTTTCTTTTTTAGATAACATTTTTCTCCTTTAATCGAACTATACCGCCGTTTTACAGCGTTAAAAGCACTATAACGGCGGCGGCTAAAATTGCGCCCAGAAATCCGCCTATAAACGAAAACGCAACCGTAAACCCGAAGTTCTTTTTAGCAAAATCGTTGAGCTTTGTTTCCGTCTCATCTTTAACGGCGGATAATTCGCCGAGCGTCGCTTCGGCTTTTTCGGCAGTTTTTAAAAGCTCTTCTTTTGCCGAGTTAAAGTCCGCTTTTGCTAAGCTAAGCGCGTTTTCGGCAAGTTCAACGCCGCTTAAATAATTCCTGCCGCGGGCGGTAGACATAACGCATAAACGCATGCCGTCGTCATACTTGATTTTTATATATTCAAGCCGTTCGAGCGCGTAAAAAGCCTTTAAAATTTCCGCGGCTTCCATCGGCGTTTCAAGCGAGTTTTTAATATCTTCCACTTCGATAAGAGCGTAAGTTCCGCTAACGGAATTTGCGTTCAAGAAGTTTAAAACCGTCTTTTCTTTTTCATCAAGCATAAAAGTTTTGCTCCCGCCGCTTTTTTTTAGCGGCGCGTAGTTTTAATATTGCTAATTATGCTCTTTTTAGCCGTCGTTTAAACGCAAAAGGGGATTCGGGAAAACTTTTGATTAAAAAATAACCGTTATTTATTGCTGAGCAACGGTTAATTTACAAATTTTAATAAAAGCGGTTTAAAACGCTTGAATTTTTTTTTAGTATTTGGTATTATTGTACGGTAAAGTTAAGCGGCGGCTTAATTCGTCGCGGATTTATATTGGGGTGTCGCCAAGCGGTAAGGCTACGGACTCTGACTCCGTCATTCGGGAGTTCAAATCTCTCCACCCCAGCCATACAAAAAGAACAGGTTTTTGCCTGTTCTTTTTGTTTTACTTGCGAAGCGGTTAAAGAGAGATTTGAACTGAGAACGACGCCGTCAGGCGGAAAAATAGTTCAGTGAACTATTTTTAGCGATGACCGAAGATATTTGCAAAGCATCGGCTTAATTTTCAGATTTTGCTTTGCAAATATCAAGAGGAAACCGTCTCGGCGACGGCACCCCCTTTTCGGCAACCTTAGGTTGCCACCTTTCCCGCAAACGGGAAAGTCTACTCTCCACCCCAGCCAAATAAAAACACGGTAAGCTTTCAGACTTGCCGTGTTTTTAGTTTAACAGATATAAAATTCGATGCGGTATTTAGTCTATATAACATATATCGCTAAAACCGCACTAAAAACTATTTATTTTGCCTTTTCATCTCTGCGCCAACGGAAATTCCCGTTCACCCCCGTTACGTCGGTATAATAAACGAAAATATCCGAACGTTTTTTTAAAAAGGTCAAAAATTCGGGAACCTGGCGGGTGTTTACTATCGTTACGACGATATTTGATTTTTCGTCGGTAAACATACCTTTACTGTCAACGATAGTAGCGCCGTGTTTCAATTCGTAAATAATTTCTTCTTTAAGTTTTTCGGGTTCTTTCGTTATTATTTCGAATTTAACGGCGTTTCTGCTGTCTTTTAAAACGAACGACACCGTTTTTTCAAATACGAACATCTGAACTATCGACAGCAAAATGCAAGCCAAATCTCTATATACGAAATAAGACACGCCTATTATTATGTAGCAAACGAAGCTTATTACTTTTTCGACGTCGCGGTTAAATTTTTTTTGCACGATGCAAGCGATAATATCTATTCCGCCCGACGACGCGCCTATTCTTAACATTATCCCCGTTCTTGCACCCAAAAACAACCCCGAGAATATCGCGACGATGATTTTATCCGTTTCGGCTATATATTGATAAAAATTCACTTCGCCTAATATAAGCACCCATAAGGAAGATAAAACCGTAAATAAAATAGTGTATATAACGTACCTGCGCTTTAAAATAAACCAAGCGGCAACCAAGAGCGGCAAATTCAGCAATAAAGTAAATATGCCGGCGTTTACTTTCGTTATCTCTTGAAGCATAGTCGCTATGCCGTCTACGCCGCTCGGCGCAAACGAGTTGCCGAATACGAAAATATGTAAAGCAAACGCCGAAATCGCCGACGCGATTATCGTCGATACTACGCTCAGCGTTTCTTTTTTAAGACTACTTTTCATTTAAAAATCAGACGTTGCCGCCGCCCGTTTCAGATAAATTCAACTTTTTTACCAAATACCCGTACAACTTATCGGCGATAAGGCGATGTCCTTTTGCGTTCGGGTGAAGCCCGTCCGCCGTAAGTTCGTCTGCCTCCTGCGCCTTCGGGACGGGAAACGCGTCGTTAAGATTAAGAACGTCCACCCCGTACTTAGAGGCAACGAACTCAATAGCCCGTCTGTACTCATCGAGCGTCCCGGCCGCAACGGGCTTACACGAGTGGCCGCCGCGAGGGTCATTTTCGTTAAACCTTGGCAACGGCAAAATATAGCAAAGCTTGTTTTTGCCGAATTTACCGACGAGATATTCCGTCATAACGTTCATCGCGCCGTAAAAAGTGTACGGCGTTTTATCGTCCTTATTTCCGAAAGGGGCGTCGCCGTGGCCGTAATCGTTCGTTCCGCCGAACACAAAAGTAAAATCGGCGGTGTCGTCAAGCGAGGTAAGCCGTGATAAAAAGTCCTGATCGAAACTTTTGTCTTCGGAAGGTTTTGTCTGACGCGCTATTCTCGTCGCGCTTATGCCGTAATTGTTTTCGGTCGCGCCGAGTTTTTTACATAGCAAAACCGTATACTTATCGTCGGGGGACGTAAGCCACGCCCCCGCAGTTATACTGTCGCCTAAAAAATTGATTTTCATATCCTTTTATCTATACCGAAAGTTACGCGGCTTTTTTGATGCCCCACGTTTTTTGCGTCACAACGCTCCCCGACGAAGCGTTTTTAACGTAGACGGTAATTTGATTGCCGCTTACTTCGAACTCCGCCCACGAGGATTCAGACGAACCTTCGGCGTAGTCGTACAAAGATTCTTCGTAAGCGTATTCTACCGTCCTTTTCTGATTGCCCGCAGGACCGTTCATAACGTAAATAACGCCTTTGGGATTTACCGAATATTTAATTCCGTTTACCGTTTCAAACGTTTCTTTAGCGGGCGTGCTTTTTGCGCCGAGGGGTTTAGTCTTAGAAATCATGTGGTCGTGACCTTGCAAAACGATATCCACTTTGTATTTTGCGAATAAATCGGATAGTTGCGCCGTAAGCTGAGTCGCTATCGAGTTGTTCGGACCAGAGCCCCATTTGCCCGGAGAATACATGGGGTTATGCAATGAAACTATCGTCCATTTTTCGGTGTTTTCGCTCAACTCTTTTTCGAGCCATTTAAACTGATCGGCTTTAAGCATAGAATTCCCGAGTAAGTCGTTGGTGTTTATCATTATAAACTTAACCCCGCCGTAGGTATACGAATAATAAAACCCGTAGCCCGTAGACTGCTTCGGTATAGAATAGTTAAAATGCTTGTAGGTTTCACTGCTGCCGTTACCGCTTTTATAAGTAGTTTCGTGGTTACCGGATATAGCCATGGTGGGGATAGTTGAAAAATACGAAGAGTTGCCGTCTATCATATATCTCCAATAACTTTCGTATTTTGACCATTCGACCACGTCGCCCGTGTGAACGATAAATCTGTTAAGGTTGTCTTCAGACACCGCTTTCAGCACGCGCCCGTAGTATACTTCCGAATCTTTTCCGCCGAGGCTTTCGTTGCCGAGCACCTGCGAATCGCTTACGTGAGTAAATTTCCACGTTCCGCTTTCGTCGGGTTTTACCGTCTTCACGGAGACAAAGTCGGTGTATTTTCCCATATATTTGTCGCCGACGCGATATTCGTACTCCGTATTCGTTTTTAATTCTGCGTTCGCCCTGATATAATTGACCGCTATTTCGGCGTCGGCGGAATCGGATTTTTTATAAGACTGCATTTCGTCGGAGGTCGCCCCGATAGTAACGACTTCGCTATCATTTCCGACTTCTTTTATTTCAACCACGGGGCGCGACGTGACTTTATCCGCATTCCACGTAAACCCGTAAACGCAGTTTTTAGAATCGTAAAGCGAAAGCGTAAGCGCATGGGGGGTATACAGCGAAGGGTCGTCGCTCGTATATTCGCTAAGCGTTTTACCGAAGGTAAAAGTATTGGCTCCCGTTTCGTCCGCGCCGCCGCAAACGCATGATTTAGAAAAAATCTGCGGAGCGTCCGCGGTTGCTTCCGCTAAGCGGTACTTATCGGCAACGACTTCGTATTCGTACACGTGCTCTTTTTTCGCCTTAACGGTTTCTTCTTTCGTTGCGGGGGTATATTCACCGTTGTTTTTTATGAATAATTTTCCGCAAATAGCGCAGTAAGCGTGTGCTTTTACGCCGTTTTTCGTGCAAGTCGACTCTATTTCTCTTACGGATTTAGAAAAAACGTGTCCGAAAGCGGAGATAAAAACGTCCTCTGAATCGGCCTCGACGTACTCGTCGCCGTTTTTAGTAAACATTTTTCCGCAATCGCATTTATAATACGCGATATTCCCGCCCTTATCGCAAGTAGGCGTAACAGCGGCCACTTCGACGTAAGTATGCTCGTGCGCAGGTTGCGTGCCGCCCTTTTTCTCGCATGCAAAGCAGGCAAAAAGCATCGTCATGGCAAGAACTACGCATATCGTCTTGAATATCCTTTTCATATATCCTCCGTTTTGTTCGCTAATCATGTTTTGATAATAATTTGAGATTATAAGTATTTTCTAAGTTCGTCTTTACTACGCGCCACGCCGATAAGAACGTGCGCGTCCTCGCCGTAAACGACGCGAATTCCTTCCGCGTTCAGTTTTTTATATGCGTCCGCCGCCGCTTCCGTCCTTGTGTAACGAATTTCGACCGCGCAAGGGAAATGATTTTTAATCGTCGGTTTTGTCTTTCGTACCGCTTCGCCGACCTTCTTTTTTATCTCGTCTAAAACGGCTTTTTCGGGCAAAAACTCGGCTTCGTTTCTTCCTTTGCCTATTTTCGTTACGGCAACCGAAGCATACGGGTGACTTTCTGAAAACTGATTGACGCATACGTCGTCGCTCGACAAAAACACGGACGGTACGCCGAACGATTCCGCGATTATTCCGTCTATATCGAATTCGCCGACCTGTTTGCCGTCGATTTTATAATACTGTATCGACTGCGAACTATAGGTATGCGCGAGGACGCCGCTTAACGACCCCTCGCGGGAATGGTATCCGATAAAAAGCATTGCGTCGATAGAATATTCGGGCAAAAAGTCAAGCCTTCCTATCGAATTGCTTTGCGGTTTTATTTTTTCGGCACGCGAATCGACTTTTTTAAAATCAAGATTGTCAAGGTTGCCGTGGTTATCCCATACGAATACTTTCGTCGCGCCGTAGTCGTATAACGCTTCCGTTGCGGCGTTCACCTCTTTGGTGACGTTTTCAACCGCTTTATCGTATTCTTTCATTCCGGGTATAAGCCCTTTATACGGCTCTCCGACGACGCCGTGCGCCCCCTCGAGGTCTACAGCCAACAAGTATTTCATATCCGTTTCCTTATTACAAGTAACTTTAAACTTCGGGCGGCGCAAACACGCCACCCGCTTTTGTTTTATAAATTATACGCTCCACGTTCCGACTTTTTCCACACCGCTCGCCTTTAAGTCGGCAGCCGTGTCATAGCGCAGAATATAGGGGTTATACGTCGTCAACGACCTTACGCCCCATATCGAGCCGAAATATTTTTTATTGGCAAAGTCGTCACCGTTTTTAGAAGTAAGCCTTAAAGAAGCTTCTTCTTCCGTCTTGCCGAGAGCTTTAACGTCGTTACCCGCATACCAGACGAACGTCCTTTTACTTGTCGCCGTCGTAAATGCGGAAACGGGCATAAACTTTTGGGTTACAAAATAAACGTTCGTAACGAGATTGCCTGCCTTTATTCTGTTTAACGCGGTATCTGCGTATCCCGTCATAGCCCCCGTTCTGTCTGCACCGAAAAGCGCGCTCGAGTCGGTAGACGCGTCGGAATAAGCGTAACCGTCAAGTCCGTTAAGTTCGACCAGAATGTCGTTCATGTGTAAGAAGAAAGGTTTAACGCCCATAAGAGCAAACGAATTCTTTTTATAGTTGGTCGTGGTGACGCGCAAATTATCGAGCGTAACGTGATATTCGCCCTTATCTTGCGCATATCCCTCAAGCATATTGTCGTTATTCGCCGCAAGCCCGCAATAAGCGTTCGAAAGGGAGATATCGTACTGCGATAAATTCGCCCCGCTGCCCGAAAAAGTAAAGTTAAAGCGAGTGTTTTTTATCACCGCCCCGTTACCGAGCGAGCCGAATACTCCGTACCCGCCGACGGTAGCGTTAAGGGTATGACCGCGTCCGTCAAAAGTGCCGAGGAAGCAATTGTACCAGTTGCCGTTCGCTCTTTCGGTAAAATCTTTGGTTATGTCGCCCTTCATTACGTAATATCCGCTGTTTCTGTTCGCGGGGGCGGTAATGCTGAAAATATTGCTTTCGGTAAGCACCGCGCTATATGCGTCAACGTTAGTAAAGCGGAAGCCGCCGTTTAAAGACTCGACGACGAACGGTTCGGTATCCGTTCCGTTTACTTTCAAACCGTTAAGAAGCCCTTTTTCGCTATTGACGGTAATTATCTCGTCGCCCTGATAAGCGGCTGTAATTTTATATCCGTCTCCGAATATGTCTTTCCACTTTTTGTTGACGGGACCGGAATACGCGCTGTATTCGATGAGATCGGTATAATCGGCGATGGGACAACCGACTGAAATCGTTACGGGCGTCGTCGCAAGATATTCGCCGTATTTAGCGGAAACAAAAAGCGTCGTTTCGCCGGTTAATCCGTCAGAGTTGACGATGATTTTGCCGGTTGCCGCGTCGTATCGCGCGAGCGACTCGTCGCCTACTTCGCACGAAACCGTCGAATCGTCGAGTTTTTGACCATCGTAAAAAGCTTCGATGCGCAAAGTCGCTTCTTTATCGTAACTGTTTCCGCCCCAATAATCGCTCGTCCACAACTCGAGTTTATCTGTTAACTCCGCGTCGCTGTCGGAATGAACGACTCTTATTTCGGTATACAGCGGAATGGCTACGTTGACTTCGGCGTCAACGCTCAACAACGCACCCTTAAAACCGTTCCATTCGGTATAAAAAGTTGCCGTAAAACGCCCGACTTCGTTCGCTATCAATTCGTTGGTGGAAGAATCGAAACTCAGCGCCTTATCGTCTGATACGCTCGCCATAAGTTCGCACGGATAAGATTTCGAGTTGAACATTACTTCGCCCTTAACTTCGTATCTGTCGCCTATATAAAGCGAGATACCGTTATTTAAAGATTTGATAACGAGGGTAGGCTGTATATCGCCGTAAACTACAAGCACGCTGCAATATTTGTTTTCATTGCCGTAAGAAACTTTGATACGCGTGAACCCTATGCCTACGGCGGTGACCGTGCCGTCGCTTACCGTCGCGACGGAAGCGTCTTCCGTCGTCCACGAAAGCGTTGCTCCGTCGACTTCGTTATGGTTTGCTATAAGTTCGAGCGTGTCGCCGTAAATCATCTGCGCCGAGGTTTTGTTAAGAGTAAGTTCCGGCTTAACGGTATCGGTAGGATTCGGCGCGGGCGTATCGCCCTTTTTCTTACAAGCGCATAGCGCGCAAACAAGCGATAACGCTATAAGCAGTAATATAGTTATCTTTTTTTTCATAATTCACTCCAAAACGACGTGTTCGGATTTTTTATCCAAGCGACGTCAAAGCACGCTGAGGAAGCCCGATAAATCCATAGCTTCGCCCATCTTCGTCAAACCGATTTTTACGCAAACGCTTTTGAATTTAGTTTTCATTGCGCTAAGTTCCGCGCTTGTAAAATAATCTGAAAAATTATCGCTTATAGCAGTTTTTGCGGGGAATAGCCATTCGGTGTCGATATTGGTTTTAAGTTTGTCGTAAACGGCTTCGTCACGGCGATACACCTCGATAGCGTCGTACGCT
>CAKQMM010000013.1 GCA_934254755.1 uncultured Clostridia bacterium | reverse complement strand
GTTTTAGACGCCGCTTTAAATACGAGCCTTGCAGGCAAGTTCGATTTTATGGGTCCTTCTACTATATCCGCCGACGGGCGCTGAGCGACAAGCACGAGGTGTATGCCCGCCGCACGCGATTTTTGCGCAAGCATACAAATTTTGTCGCCTATGCCGCGCTGGTCCTGCTTCATTAGGTCTGCAAACTCGTCGATTATAATGACGAGCCTCGGCATAAGTTTTTCGCCGCGGGCGGAAGCTTTCGCGTTATATTCGCTGAGTTTTTTAACGCCCTTTTCGCGCAGGATGCGATAGCGTTCGTTCATTTCGTTGACCGCCCAGGTAAGCATTGCGTTTACGACAGGCACGTCTTCGATAATTTCGTTGAACAACATGTGCGGAAGATCCTGATAGCTTACGAAGTCAACCTTTTTGGGATCGACGATTATAAACCTTAATTCCGCGGGTGAATAGCGGAAAATAAGGCTTGCTATCATAGAGTTTATGCACACGCTTTTACCCGACCCAGTGGTACCCGAAACGAGAACGTGGGGCATTTCGGCTAAATCTAAGCAAACGGGTTTGCCGACTATATCTTTACCCAAAATAAAGTTTAAAGACGAAGGCTTGCTCGTATCGAAATAAGGCGACGCGATAAGTTCTTTAAGCGCGACGGAGTCCGGCTTTTCGTTAGGAACTTCGATGCCGACGTAATCGGTGTTAGGCACGGGCGCAATCATACGAATCGCGCTTGCCGCTTTAACGCGCAAGTTGATATCGTCGTAAAGTTGCGTGATTTTTTTCATCGGAACGGCTTCCGGCACTTCGATATCGAAGCGGGAAACTGCAGGTCCGCGGAAACTTTGCGCTATCGTCGTTTCCACTCCGAAACGGGCGAGAGTTGACAAAATGCGGTTTATTATCGTTTGACGATACACTTCGTACTTTGCGTCGTTTTCGCGCGTATCGACCGATTTTAGAAGAGTTATCGGCGGCGGAGTGTATTTATAGTTGACGGGCATTTTTTCGATCATTTTGCGCCCGTCGTCTTCCTCTTCGTCGGAAACGAAGTTTACGCCGCCGCTTGCTTTGGTAGATTTGGGCGCGTCAGAAACTTCGCCGTCGTTAATAGGCGATTTGCCGGACAATATACTCGCTTCTTTCTTAGCCCGCCCTTCAAAGAATTTTTTAACGTCAACCTTCGGTTTTTCGTCTTCGATAGGCGCGAACGGATCTTCTACGTCAACCGTATCTTCGTCTATTTTTTCAAACGCTTCTTCCTTCGTGGCGTAATTATTCGGCGCGTCAAAGTTATTGTCGTACGCATTGCCGCCGTAAGGACTTTCGTTGTTTAAGTACGTTTTGTCAATAGGGTCGGAAACGCCGTCGTTTTGCTCGAATTTTTCGCTTACGCCGAAACTCGAAACGTTTTTTTGCGGGTCGAAATCGCTTCTGTATGCCTCGCTGTAAGTTACGGGCTTACCGTAAATGGTACGCATGTTTTCGTCAAACTTCTCGTCGTTACCGTATCTATTCTGCCCGTCAACGCTGACGAAGCGCGGATCTTGCGCTTCCTGCTGAGCGTTGTTATTTTGGTTATATTCGGAATACCCGCCCGCGGCGTAACCTTGATTGTAGCCCGAATTATAGCCGCCGCGATTATCTTCACGCGTGGCGTAGCCGTTTTGAGGCTCGTAAGCGGAACGGTTATAGTTACCGCCGTAAGCGTTAGCGTTCTGATTATAACCGCCTGCGCTCGCCGAAAAACCTCCGTTATTATAACCTTGACTATAGTCGTTGCGACCGTTTATACCGCCGAAGTTTTGCGGGTTTTGCGAGCCGCCGTAATTTTGCGCGCTTTGCCCGCCGTAAGCGGCTTGACCGTTCCCGCTCTCACCCGCGCCGTTACGCGCGTACTTTTCAAACGGGTTATAGCCATAACCGCCCTGATTATAAGCGTTCTGATTGTAACCGTTTTGTGCGGCAAATCCGCCTCTTTCTTCGCTGTTAGCACCCGACGGATAAGCGGCGGTTCCCTGCTCGGCGCGCGCGCCGCCGTCCGCGTCGTTCTCCCCGGGGAGTTTGCCGGGATACGCCCTCACTCCCTCCGTTTTAACCGCGCCTTTTTTACGCTTTAACACATATAAAACGATGATTAAAACCGTTAAAAGGGAGAAAAAGATTATCGCGCCGACGTATTTGATAACTTTAACGAACGGGTAAGTTATAAGCGAGAAAAGCCATCCGCCCGCAACCGCGGACGACAGCCCCTGCCTTCCCGCCGAAAAGGCGTGCTTTAAATATTCGCCGTAAGAGGTAGCAGACCTTGCCCCGCCTATCGTCGTAAGCAGGCACAAAAGAGCAATTAAAAATAAAAGCGCGAATCTGACGTTCGTTTTGGTGGAAGACTTTTGTATTTTTTTGCCGAGCACCATCATAAAACCGACGTAATTAAGCGCGATTAAAAGGGGGTAAGAAAAATATCCCGAAAACCCGTACAAAAACGCCTGAACTTCCGCACCCAACTCGAAAAGCACGCTTTTGCCGAACAAAAGCGCGACGAGCAGCAAAAAAGTTGCGACGATTATCGCCACACCGAAAAATTCAACCGTAAAAAACTTATTTTCAGAATCTTTTACCTTAACGTCTTTCAAATTAGCACCTTTTGTCGTTTGATTATGCCCTAAGTCTTATGCAAGCATACCTTGAAACGAATATGTTATTATAATAACATAACCCGCGCGTTTTAGCAAGTTATAATTACTTGCGTTTTTAAAAATTAGATAAAAATGTTGACGACGGATAAAATTATTAAGCGCACGAAAAAAGCCGCCTCGTTTTGAAAGACGGCTTTTTGATAACGTTTAGGTATTATTCGCACGCGCCGCGGCTTATAAAATCGTCTATAACCACAGAAATTTTTTCGGTAATTTCTTTAATGGTTTCTTCAACGAAAGGCGACTTTAACCCGCACTTTTCAATTAAATTCAAGTACCCTTCGTCTGCGCCGAAAGATATAAACTTGCAATATTTTTCAAATGCAGCGTCGTAATTTTCAAGCGATAAAATCAAAAACTGCATTGCGGTAAGTCCCGCGATAACGTAGTCGATATAATAAAACGGGTTTTCGTAGATGTGCATCTGATATTGCCACCTGCCGCCGTCTTCAAAATAAGTAACGCCGTCGTTACTGAAAAACGGGCGATATTCGCTTTCGAGTTTAAGCCACTCAGCCTTTCTTTCAAGGGGAGTAAGCGACGGTTTTTCGTAAACGATTTTTTGAAATTCGTCAACCATAGCACCGTACGGGATAAAGGTAAAACTATCGATTAAATGCGAGAATTTGTACTTTTCAGACTCGTTACCGAACAGCTCTCTAATGAACTTATAGCAGAAAAATTCCATGCTCATCGAATGGGTTTCGGCAACGTCCATAAACGGAAGGCCGAGTTCTTTATCCTTCCTAGATTCGCTCATTTTATAACTTGCGTAAGCGTGCCCCGCTTCGTGAGTTAAAACGTCGGCGTCGGCGGAAGTTCCGTTGAAGTTCGCCAAAATAAACGGCTGATTATACCCCGCAATATCCGTTTCGTAACCACCGCCCCATTTATTCTTTTTCGACAAAACGTCAAAAGCGTCGCTATTTAACATAAAATCGAAAAATTTGCCGGTATCTTCGCTCATTTCGCGATACATTTTCCGCCCGTTTTCAAGAAGGTCTGCGCCGCTTGCGACGGGTTTTGGCGGAAGGCTTTTAGTTACGGCGGAAAGGTCGTAAATTTTAAGGGTTTCTATCCCTAGCTTTTCGGCTATTTCGCCGCGCAGACGGGTAAGCGCGGGCACTACGTATTTTTTAATAGAGTTTTTAAGCGAGTTTAATTCCGCTTCTTTATAACTCGTGCGGTTCATGCGATAGCAGGATAGTTCCGTGAAATTTTTAAACCCTAAAATTTTCGCTTGCTTATCGCGGTTTTTAACGAGCGCGTCAAAATTATTATCCAAAAATTCGGCGTTTGTTTTAAGAGCCGCGCCGAGCGCGTTGTGCGCTTTTTCGCGAACTTTTCTATCCCCGTCGCACATATAGCCCTTAATTATGGTTACGGGCAAACTTTCGCCGTTATAGTCTACTGTAAGCGCGCTCATAAAGTCGGAATATTCGCTGACAAGAGCATTCTCGGCGGCGGCTTCGCTTTCGATTTTTTCGTTTTCGGAGATAAGTTTATATTTTATTACGCTTAAAAGCGACGGCGGATAGTCCCCGCCGAATTTTTCAACCACGCTTAAAAACGCCTTCTGGTATGCGTTTTTGCTTTTATACGTTTTTGGAAGGTTTTGGTCGTAATATTCCTTTTCGGCGACGTAAAACTCGTCCGCCGTGTTTATTGACCAGCGGATAAACGCCAGATTAAAAGCGGTGTCGAGCTGAACTTCCTCTTCAACGACTTTTTCTCTTATTTTTTTGACTTCTTCGCTTGATTTTGCGGTTTTCAGTTCTTTCTCGGCGGCGAAAAATACGGTAATTATTTTATTCACGTCGTACCTAAGGTACGGAATTTCACTTACTTTCATATTGTCCTTCTTATAATTATTAAAGTCTTATAATTATTAAAATTTATAAATAAGGCGTTGAATTTAACGAAACTAATTACCATAAAGCCGCATTTTATATTTACTTGAACAGGTTTTCAATAGCGGCTTTATGGCGCAAGCGTTTTTGGCGCGAGAAGTCGACCGCTTGCGGCTTGTTTAGGCAAGGCAAACGCCCGACGTTGTACTTGCCGTACTACGAGCGGCGTTTAACGCAGCATAAATCGACTTATCGCCACAAAAATAATTAGTGGCGTTAAATGAAACGCCTAACAAAAAAAGCCGCGGAAGCCCGCGGCAGTTTTTATTACTTTTTGTCGATTAAATCAACGATGTCCTGAACGGTCGAAATATTTTCGGTCTGCTCGTCGCTGACGGTGATGCCGAAACTTTCTTCAAGCGTAAGAAGCATTTCGACAAGGTCGAGCGAGTCCGCACCCAAATCTTTAATAATTTCGCTTTCGGGCTTGACTTTATCCGCCGAAACGCCTAATTTTTCAACCAATAATTCTTTTATTTTATCAAAAGTGTTCATTTGCTCCTCCTAAAAGCCGAACGGAAACAAAACTATTTTTACAAATTTCACGTTACGGGATAATTTTAACAAAAAGCGCGGCTGTTGTCAATAAATTTTAAGCCTTTCGCCTTTCAAATATTTTTCATGGTGAGGCTTATTCTGTTTTTCTTTTCGTCAACGCCCAAAACCTTGACTTTAACGCTCTCGCCGACCTTTAAAACGCTTGACGGGTGCGATACGAAGTTGTTGCTTATTTCGCTGACGTGAACGAGCCCGTCCTGGTGAACGCCTATGTCAATAAACGCGCCGAAGTCGGTTACGTTTCTGACCGTTCCGTTTAAGACCATCCCGGGTTTTAAATCGCTTAAACTCATAAGGTCGGCACGGAGAACGGGTTTTGGCAAATCGTCGCGCACGTCGCGCCCCGGCTTAACTATTTCGGTCAACACGTCTTTAAGCGTATCTTCGCCAAGCCCGCAAGTTTCGGCGACGACGGCGTAGCCTTTTTGTTTAACTTTTTGGGGGAGATCCGAAAGCCTGCCGCCGACGACGTCGGCTTCGCTATACCCAAATTCCGTCAAAAGTTTTTCCGCCCCCACGTAAGATTCGGGGTGTACGGCGGTGTTATCGAGAACGTTATCGCCGCCTGCGACGCGCAAAAAGCCCGCCGCGTTCAAAAACGCCTTTTCGCCGAGTTTTGCAACTTTTAAAAGCTGCTTTCTGTTTTTAAATTTGCCGTACTCTTCGCGGTAAGCGACGATGTTTTTGGCAATGCCCGCGTTAAGCCCCGAAACATGCGTTAAAAGGGACGCGCTTGCGGTGTTTATATCTACGCCGACGCTCGTAACGCAGTCTTCCAAAACGCCGTCAAGCGCCTGATCGAGCCGCGCGGCGGGCATATCGTGCTGGTACTGCCCAACCCCTATAGACTTCGGGTCGATTTTTATGAGTTCGGCAAGAGGGTCCTGAAGCCTCCTTGCGATAGACACGGCAGAACGTTCGGACACGTCGAAATCCGGGAATTCCTGCGCGCCGAGTTCGCTTGCCGAGTAAACGGACGCGCCCGCTTCGCTAACGACGATGTATTGCACTTTACCGCCGTAGTCTTTAATAAGGTCGGCGATGAACACTTCGCTTTCTTTCGACGCGGTGCCGTTGCCGATAGATATGACGTTTACGCCGTATTTATCGATCAACGCTTTTATTTTTATCTTGTCTTTTTCGTGGTCGGTGCCGATGGTCGGATATACGACGGTTTTATCGAGCACCTTGCCCGTTTCGTCAACGACGGCGACCTTGCACCCCGTTCTGTAACCGGGGTCAAACCCCATAACCGTTTTACCTTTAAGGGGAGGCTGCATTAAAAGGGGTTTTAAGTTACCCTCAAACGTTTTAATGGCACGTTCCTGCGCTCCGTCGGTTAAAACGCTTCTTACTTCGCGCTCTATCGACGGTTCGATAAGTCTGTCGTACGCGTCGGCGCAAGCTGTTTTCAGAGCTTCCTTATAAGGACTTTCGTTCTTAATAACGGAATTTTCAACTAAATTGACGGCAAAATCTTCGTCGATTTTAACCTTAACTTTTAAAAACCCTTCCTTTTCGCCGCGGTTAAGGGCAAGCACTCTGTAAGACTTAAGCCCGCTTATCGCGCCGCTGAAATTCTTATAAGTTTCGTAAACGGCGGACTTTTCGGGGTCTTCTGCCGCGGCTTTCGTAAACTCCGCGGTGACGACCGCGAGGCGCATAAACATGCGGCGGAGAAGTTTACGAATTTCAGCGTCGTCGCTGATTTTTTCGGCGACGATATCGAGAGCCCCTTGTATCGCTTCTTTCGCGGTTTTTACGCCGAGTTCTTCGTTTATATAGTTTTCGGCAAGTTTTTCAAGCGGTTCGCCGTTTTTGTTTTGCTCTAAAATAATTTCTGCAAGCGGCAAAAGCCCTTTTTGAACGGCAACGGTTGCGCGGGTTTTCTTTTTCTGCTTAAACGGGCGATAAATATCTTCTACTTCCGTCATCGTTTCGGCTTTTTCAAGCGCGGCAACGACTTCATCCGACAATTTATCTTGCTCGGCTATGCTCTTTTTAACTTCTTCCTTGCGCTTTTCAAGATTACGGAGGTATTCGAGGCGTTCCGAAAAAGAACGCAAAACCTGATCGTCAATATGCCCCGTCATTTCTTTTCTGTAACGGGCGATGAAGGGGACCGTTCCCCCTTCGTCCAAAAGTTTAACTATATTTTCGGTGTGGGTTTCGGTTAAATTAAACTCCGTACGCAGTTTTTCTAAAATATCCATAATTTCCTCATCGGTTAAGCGGCTTTAACACCAGCGCGCCAACCCCCTCTATCGTAAATTTTTTACTTATTTTGCCGCTTAAAAGGTCAACGGCTTGCTTATCTGAATTAACGGAATACGCGTATTCGCTTGCGTTTACGACGACGATAATTTCTTCGTCGCCCGCAAATCTTCTGAACGAAAACGCCCCGTCTTTGCTGTAAATAACTTCTGTTTCGCCGCTTTTAAAAACGGCTTCACTCGCGCGAATTTCGCCGAGTTTTTTATAAAGCTCGAATATTTCGCACGGTTTATTTAATTTATCCCAGTCAAAACAAGTGCGGTTGAAGGGGTCTTTTTCGCCCTCGGTCAAAATTTCGTCGCCGTAATATAAACTCGGTAGCCCGTACAAAGTATACTCTAAAACCGCGGCTGCTTTTAATTTTTTTGTCGCCTTAAAAAGCTCACAATCGCTAAGCTTCGCCCGCGCCATATCATCCCGCGTTTCAGGCTCGATTTTTCGCCCCAAAACCGTTAAAATTCGCGGCGTGTCGTGCGTACCCAAAATATTCATAAGCAAATTAAGCGCAGGGTGCGGATAGTTGTTTAGCTGCTCTTTTATAACCCTCGCAAGCGGCAAAGCGTCCGCCGAGTTAAGGTAAGAAATTATCGCGTTTTTAAGCGGGTAATTCATAACCGAATCGAGTTCTTTACCTTCAAAATACTCGCGGCGGCTGTCGTAGGCGATTTTATTGGTAGCGTCCTCCCACACTTCGCCGATTATTATCGCATCCGGGTTCACGGTTTTAACCCGCTCCCGTATCTTTTTCACGAACGCGGGCGGTAGCTCGTCCACCACGTCAAGCCGAATTCCGCTTGCGCCTAAATTTAAGTATTTTTCGATGACCCCGTTTTCACCCGCAATAAAGTCTTCAAACTCAACGCTTTCTTTATTTATAGTGGGCAATATATCTATACCCCACCAACATTTATATTTGTCGGGGAATTTATCAAAAGTATACCAACTATAATAAGGCGATTTTTTCGACTGATACGCGCCGAGCGAACTAAAATGCCCGTACTTATTAAAGTAAACGCTATCGTCGCCGGTGTGGTTATACACGCCGTCTAAAATCAAAGATATTCCCAACGATTTTGCAGATTTTGCAAGGCTGGCAAAATCTTCTTCCGTTCCGAGCGTTTCGTCGATTTTTAAGTAGTCGGACGTGTCGTAGCGATGGTTTGAAAAAGCCTTGGTTATCGGGTTTAAATATATCGCCGTAACGCCGAGAGATTTTAAATAGGGCAGTTTTTCTTCTATGCCCGCAAGGTTGCCGCCGAAAAAGTCGTCGTTTAAAATTTTGCCGTTTTCGTCGGGCTTATAGTAGGGCTGTTCGCTCCACTCTCTGAAAATTTTATGACCGCCTTTTATAACGCCGCCGCTGTTTCTGAACCTATCGGGAAATATCTGGTAAATTACCCCGCCCGAATAATTTTCGGGCAAGCCGTATTCTTCGTTATAAACGAGAAGCTGGAACCTAGCTAAACTTCCGCCCAAAAGATTCAAATCGTCGTCGCGCCCGTAAATAAAGCCGTTCGATACGAAATAATACCAGTATAGCCCCGCTTTTTCGATTTTCAAGTCAACAGTAAACCCGTTTACGGTTTTTTGCATACCGTAAACGAGTTTTTGATTGGTTTTATCCGATATAATCGCCATATCGAGCGACTGAAAGTCGCCGTACACCGATATTTTTATCGCTTGACCCGATTTTACCGCACCGATTTGAGATTTACACTTTTTATCGAGCGGGTTGTAGTAAAAATTCATTGCTAAGTCGTAGTTTTGTAACTTTTATTTGATAACTTTCAAGTCCCAGATATTTTCGGCGTACTCTTTAATCGCTCTGTCCGCAGAGAACACGCCCGCGGAAGCAATATTGCAAAGAGATTTTTGCGCCCACGACATTTTATCTTGATAAGTTAAGTCTATAGTTTCGTGCGCGTGCGCATAGTCGCTGTAATCTGCCATGCACATATAGGGGTCGGCTACGCGGTTGCCCGTTATAAGGTAGTCGGCAATCATCTGGAAGCTTTCGCCGTTAAAGCCGACTTTAAGCGCGTCGATAACCTTTCTTAAACGCACGTTGTTGTTATAGAACTCGGTCGAGTTATAACCGCGCGCCCAAAGCGCGTCCACTTCGTCCGCATGCAAACCGAAAATAAAGATGTTATCTTTACCGACGTTTTCAAGCATTTCGACGTTAGCACCGTCAAGCGTACCTATCGTAAGCGCGCCGTTTATCATAAACTTCATGTTGCCGGTGCCGCTCGCTTCCTTACCCGCGAGGGATATCTGTTCGCTTACCTCCGCAGCGGGCATAAGTTTTTCAGCCAAAGTTACGTTATAGTCTTCAAGATAAACGACCCTTAATTTTTCGCGAATCTTCGGATTCGGGTGGTTTTCGATATCTTTTTGAAGGTAGCATATAAGTTTAATTATCTGCTTTGCAAAATAGTAGCCGGGGGCTGCTTTTGCTGCGAAAATAAAGGTTTTGGGCTGAACGGGAAGGTCGGGGTTTTCCTTTAAATCGTTATAAAGCGCGATAACGTGCATTGCGTTTAAAAGCTGGCGCTTATACTCGTGCAAGCGCTTAGCCTGTACGTCGAAAAGAGTATCGGGGTCGATAGATGTATTCTGCTTTTCTTTTAAATAATTTGCAAGCTGAACCTTCTTGATTCTCTTTATTTCGTTAAGGCGTTTTAAAACCGAATCGTCTTCCGTATACGCTTTAAGCCCCGCAAGTTTGGAACCGTCCAGAACGAACCCGTCGCCGATTAAATCTTTAATTAAAGCGGATAGCTCTTTGTTCGATTGGCAAAGCCATCTTCTGTAGGCTATACCGTTCGTCACGTTAGTGAATTTATCGGGAAAAACTTCGTTATAATCGCTGAAAATGCTGTTTTTTATAATTTCGCTGTGGAGCGCGGAAACGCCGTTTACTTTATGCGACGCGATAACGGCAAGGTTAGCCATTTTGACCTGACCGTGGCTGAGTATAGACATTCTGTCAATCTTATCCCAGTTGCCGGGGAAGCGGTTCCACATCTGCCCGCAGAAGCGTTGGTTGATTTCTTTTATTATGCTGTAAATGCGCGGAAGCCTTCTTTCGATAAGGTCTTCGTTCCATTTTTCAAGAGCTTCGGGCATAACGGTGTGGTTGGTGTACGCAACCGTTTTGGTGACGATATCCCACGCACTATCCCAACTATACCCGTGTTCGTCCATCAAAAGGCGCATAAGTTCGGGCACGCAAAGCGCGGGGTGAGTGTCGTTGATATGAATCGCCGCTTTATCGGGCAGATTATCGAGCGTGCCGTAACGCTTCAGGTGGTCGGCAATAATGTTTTGTAAACTTGCCGACACGAGGAAGTATTGCTGTTTAAGTCTTAAAGATTTACCCTCGAAGTGGTTGTCGGATGGATATAAAACCTTACCTAAAAGTTCGGCTTCGTTGTCGTCTTTCATACTTTCCATATACTTTCCTTGCGAGAAAGAATTCATATCGAAAGTCTGCACCGCCCTCGGCACCCAAAGCCTTAAAACGGATACGGCGGCGGAATCTTTGCCGCTTATCATCATATCGTAGGGGAGCGCTTCGATTTCGGTGCAATCAACCTGACTTACTTTCATTCCGTTTTCAGTCCAATTTTCAACTACTCTGCCGTCGAATTTAACCCTGAAAGTCTTGTCTTGACGCTGAGTGAGCCATACCTCACCGCCCGGGAGCCACACGTCGGGGAGTTCCATTTGCCAGCCGTCAACGATTTTCTGTTTGAAAAGACCGTATTCGTACCTTATAGAAAATCCCATTGCGGGATAATTTCCGCTTGCAAGCGCGTCCATATAGCACGCGGCAAGACGACCTAAGCCACCGTTGCCTAAACCTGCGTCGGGTTCGCACTCGTATAAATCTTCGAGATTAAAGCCGTGGTTTTTAAGAACCTGGGTAAGCTGTTTTTCTATTCCGAGATTATAAACGTTGTTTTTTAAACTTCTGCCGAGTAAAAATTCCATGCACATATAGTAAACGCGTTTACCTTTTGCCGCCTTTACTTTATCGTGATAACTTTTGCGTTTTTCAAGCAAAATATCCCTGACCGCCATAGCGACGGCTTTATACATCTGCTCTTGACTTGCTTCGGTGAAAGTTATGCCGAAGTATCTTGAAAGCTTGCCTGAAAGTATCTCTTCCGCTTCGGTCGTGGTCATACTGAGTTTAGCCATTAAAAATCGTTCTCCTTAAAGTAGTTCTTTATAAATTATTTCGTATTGTTTAGCGGAATTTTTCCACGAAAAATCTGTGTTTATCGCAGATAAACGAATTTTATCCCACTCCGCTTTGTTTCCGTAAGTAAAAATTGCGTCCTTTAAAACGTAAAGCATTTCGTGCGCGTTGTAGTTTTCAAACGCAAAGCCATTGCCGCTTTTACGGTCGTAATTATACGGCGTAATACTGTCGCGAAGCCCGCCCGTGCGCCTTACGACGGGTACGGTCGCGTATTTTGCCGCTATCATTTGCGAAAGCCCGCAAGGCTCTTGCTTAGAGGGCATCAAGAAAATATCCGCGCCCGAATATATTTTTGACGACAAGTCTTTATTATAAGCGATTATCGTGCGCATTTTGTTTTGGTAGCGGTCGGCGACGTATTTAAAGAAGTCTTCATACTGCGCTTCGCCTTTGCCTAAAATTACAAACTGAACGTCCTCGGCGAGAATTTCGTCGATAACGCCTTTAATAAGGTCAAGCCCTTTATGCCCCGCCAATCTGGAAATTACGGCTATAACCGGCACGTTTTCGCGCTCCGGAAGCCCTAACATTTTTTGAAGTTCTTTTTTACAAACCGCTTTGCCGCTCAAATCTTTCGCGCTGTAATTTTTGAACACGCGGGGGTCGGTTGCGGGGTTGTAGACCGTTTCGTCTATCCCGTTTAACACGCCGAACGTTTTAAACGCGAAAGAGTTCGTGATAGGCGTAAGCCCGTGCGAAAAATAGTCGAATTTAATCTCTTCGGCGTATGAGGGGCTTACGGTCGAAATTTTGTCGGCGCAAATCATCGCGCCTTTCATTAAATTGACGCACCCGTCGAATTCGACGATGTCGTAGTACATATCGTCAAGCCCGAACAAGTCGCCCAAACACTCTTTGCCGTACTTACCTTGATATTCGATATTATGGACGGTAAAAACAGCCTTAATATTATCGTATCCGTAAGAATTTTTAAACTCCGTTTTAAGATAGATAACTGAAAGCGCGCTTTGCCAGTCGTGCGCGTGCAAAACGGACGGATAATAATCTAAAAAGCCGAGCATTATAAGAGCCGCTTTCGAGAAAAACGCAAACCTTTCGCCGTCGTCGTAATAACCGTAAAGCCCGTCGCGCTTAAAATAATATTCGTTATCCAAAAAATAATAGGTAACGCCGTCGCGCTTTATATAAAACAACCCGCAATATTGGTTGCGCCATGAAAGAGGTACGTTAAAATTGCCTAAAAATTTAAGATTATCTCTGTAAGCGGTAGGTATATCTTTATAAAGGGGCATAACGACCCTTACGTCAAACTCGTCGTTTTCGGCGACGGCTTTCGGTAAAGACCCGATAACGTCGGCAAGCCCGCCCGTGCCCGCAAAGGGGTTCGCTTCGCTC
>CAKQMM010000012.1 GCA_934254755.1 uncultured Clostridia bacterium | reverse complement strand
TACGACCCATCGACAATCGGATATGCGTGGGACAAAACAAATCCCCGCATTCAGTTGGAACCTCGAGGAGAGAGAGGATATATCGAGTTGAGAGCGGTTCGATAACTCTGCCGACTGCAGAGAGGTAAAAAGACTGAAATCGTTCGACACACTATCGAAAATCGGCTCAAAAACGAGATTTTGTCGCATACTCAAGTGTAGTGGTTTATAAGTCTTTTCTTATAGACCGCTATTTTTGAATTTTTAAGGGCATTTTCGCCCATTTTTGAGCAATTCCATAGAAAATCATTTGACCGAGTAGCGGAGACCCCGTTGCTCGGTCTTTTTTGTGCGAGTGGAGAATTATTGAAAAAATAGAAAATGTGTTATACTAAAATCAAGTTGGCGTGAATTGCAGTTAAGTTGGCGTTTTATGCTAGATTTATGAAAGATGATATTGTTTTTTATATTCGGACGGGGTTTTCCCTGTTATTTTCTTAAATGTCATATTAAAGTTGCTCAAATTATTAAATGAAGCCATCATTGCTATTTCGAGAACTGTAAAATTTGTTGAACGCAATAAAGAACATGCATAATTGATTTTTAATTCTATCATATAAGAAATCAAAGTTTTACCTGTATACAGTTTAAAATAATTGTTTAGCGCTGAAGATGAGTATCCGGATTCTTTTCTTAAGTCGGTTAATGGCTTTGAAAAATAGTTCGGATTACTTATTGTTTTAATAAATTTTGAAAACCATTCAGGGTAATTTGATTTAGATTTAAACAAATAACTGAAATATAATAGAAAATTTACAACGATTGCGGTGGTTACGGGTTGATCTTCCACGCTTGAAGTGTGGTTAAAAGTGTAACGGCTCAGGTATATATGTGAAGTAGCATACTTTATTTCGCTACTGCTCAATTTGTATGTTGGAAGTTCGTTGGCTGAAGTGATTTCTTGATGTAAAACAGGGTCTATAATTGAGCAAAGAGTACGGAAAAAGGCGGGATGAATACAAATATTAATAAACGACGATTTTTCGTTATCGTAAGGGAAAAACTGATGAACATCGCCCGGTTTAATTAAGCACAATGAATTTTCATCCAATATGGAAAGTTGTTCGTTAAACAAATGTTCTATTTTTCCTTTAGTAATAAAAAACATTTCAAAATACTCGTGAGAATGTAACTCCGTGTATCCGTCAGCCCAAACGTGATAATATATATTTATGTTTGGGTTTTTGAATTTTTCAGCAAGGGTTTTTATTACGACGTTCTTATAATTTGTTTTAGCCATACAAAAAATCTCTCCATGTGAAATAATCCGAATTACTGTTTGTAGAGCGATTTGCGTAAAATATTATAATAATTTACACCAAAAATGTCAACATGTAGACAAAATAGGATAAAAAAACATTATAATAAAACAAAAAATTATAAGTCAAAGGTCATGTTTGATGTTAAACTGAAAGAAATAAAAAAAACAAGAGAGTTACAATGAACAATTCAGAAAAAGTAAACGTTTTTCAAGGTTGCGGAAGGTCGATTATTACAAACAGGCGAAATTTAAGTCATGAGTGGAATATGTTTAAGGGAAAAGCAGGTAACACGTCGCCTGCAGCAAGTTTGCCTTTTGGCGGAGTAGCGTGTTCTCCCTATAGTGGCGGTTATTCGGCGGGATACGGTAATCTTAGATTAAATTGCGGAAGTCGCCCTAAAAAACTTTTCAAAGGAAATAAAATAATAGGTTTCTCTCACTTTACTCATAGCGGGACAGGGGCAATAGGTTTTTATTATAACTATTTTTTAAGCATACCGTTAGTGTCAAAAAAAAATCCGTTTAAATTAAGAGCGATTGATAGTGAAAGCGCAAGCCCCGGTTATTATTCTTGCAGATTAATAAAGGAAAATATTTTTTGTGAGATAACAGTCGGTGAAAAATATGCTATTCACCATTATAAATCGAATGAAAAGCGAAATATAAACTGTTATATCGATATCGGAAACGACGGGTTGTTTAGAAACGATAAAAGGATATTTGATTTTTCCGATGGGAGCGAAATAAACGTTTATGATAACGGTGAAGTTGGCGGCTATTGCGTTCATCAAGGCGTAAAATTGTATTTTTATATAAAAAGTTGCAATGAAAAAGATGTAGCCGAAATAGTAATCGATGGGGGAAAAACCGTTGAAAAACATGTTGAAATTACCAAGACAAAAAAAAGATACGGTGTAAAAATCTATTCGAAAAGCACTGAAATGTTTCTTACGGTCGCATTTTCGTTTTCGAGTGAAAAACGTGCAAAAGAAACCGTTTATAAATCGGCGAATTTTAACTCTACGCGTAATGACGCCCGAGCGGAATGGAATAAAAGGTTGGACAGTATCGAGATAGAAGGAATAAAAAGAGAAGATGAAGAAATATTCTATTCAAATTTTTATCATTCTTTAATTAAGCCGTGCTTTTGGCGAGAAGAAAGTTTTTTATGGGAACACGAAGGTTTTTGTTTCGATTTTGCAACAATGTGGGACATGTATAAAACTCAACTTCCGTTAGTTTTTACTCTTTATAACGATATCGGAAAAAATATTGTAAAAACGCTTTTGAAGTTTGGGGAGCAAAACGATAAATTGTTTAATGCCCTGTTGTTATCGGATAACTTTTCCGTCGAGGTTCAGCAAGCGTGTTGTTTAGGTTGTTTTGTTTTATATGATGCGTATCGAAGAAATTTAATTGAAGACGGGGAAATTCTTAAGTTAATGAAAGTTACCGCAAGTGAAATCAGGCATTATTCAAATGACTTCGATAATTTGAACGTAACAAAGAAAAACGACCTTTGTATGGCTTGTCAGTCAATGTCCGAAATCGCAGAAGAATTAAATTTACAAGAATATAAGTTTTTCTTCGATAAATTCAAGGATAAATACTTTGAAACGTTTGAAGAAAACGGCTTATTGCGCAGAGATAGCGATTATTATGAGGGAAACGAATGGAATTATTCATTTCGGTTCGTAAGAGACGTTGATGAAAGGATAAAGATCGGGGGCGGTGAAAAAAACGTAGAAAATCAACTAGATAAATTTTTTGCGTTTGACTGTAACGGTAAAAAAATAAACCGTTTTGAAGGTTTTAATAACGAAACGGATATGGAATCCCCCTATTTTTATCATTACGTAAATAAAAGGCAAAAACTTGAGACGATAATTAAAGAGTGTATAGATAACTGTTTTAAGCGCGGCAGAGAGGGGTTGCCCGGTAATAACGACAGCGGTGGACTGTCAAGTTGTTATATGTGGAACTTTTTAGGAATTTTTCCGATAAGCGGTCAAAATAGTTTCTTTTTAGGAATACCAAAGGCAAAAAAAACGACGTTAAAATTATCAACGGGAAATGTTCTCTATATAGAAAAAGAAGGCGACGGAGATAACGTTTCCGAGATTTTATTTAACGGGAACGTTATATACGGGTATAAAATATCGGTCGATATGATAAATGCCGGTGGAAAATTGATTTTTTTTACTAAATAAAAAGGAGTGAAAACAATAAAAAAATTCGGATAAATTTCCCGTCGACGATTTGTAATCCTACAAGTTTATACCAATAAAGAAAATTTAATGTAGGTTTGTCAAACATAAGAGACAGATTTTAAAAAAATCAACTATGTATAAGCCCGAGATTTAAGTAGTCGGAAACGTATTGTTTAGGGGATTTCCGGGCAAGGGGACGCATAAGAAAAGAATTGTAGCGTTTAAGTCGTACGGCAAGTTGTTTTGAAAAGTCGTTGAAAGAGTAGAATTTATGAGTAGCATAGAAGTATTCGTTATCTTTTCTGTGCGACCGCTCAATTTTGCCGTTATGTCTCGGCGTAAACGGGCGGCGAGACTGTTCGACAAGAGAATTAAGGGTTCCGTCGTACATTTTACGCCATCGGTAAACGGTTGCTCGCGAAATTCCGAATTTACGAATCGCGGAAAATACGGAATTTCTTTGAGAATAAAGTACAACCGATTGACGAAAGCAGAGTTTTTGTGTTAAAGTATTCATGATAGCGATAGGTTTTCCTTAAAGTTTTTGGTGGGTACTTAAACTTTAACATAATGAGAATCTTTTCGCTATCTTTTTTATTCTTCTCGTCTCATATCTATTGTAATTCCAAAAAGTAGTTTTATAACCCGCTGTAACCCCCTTGACAAATTTTAATAAAGGGGTTATAAAGGGGTTACAATGAAGCGTATCGGAAGTAGAATGTCAGAAGCAAAAATACATCACTATATTCCGCAATTTATTTTAAAAATCTCCTTGATAATAAAGGGCAAGTTTTTTATTGGGATATAGAAAAAGAAGTTTTTGAAAAACGTAGTTATAGAAGCATATTTATGAATTTTGATATGTATGCTTCATCGTTATACAATAGATAAAGAGTGGCGATAAATACCGTGATTATAAAATTTTTAATATGGATTGTGCAAAAAGTGCGGGGTTTTTACCGTCTTTTTTTGTTGACAAGCGCGTCGTTCGTGTTTTGTACCGAATTCGGTGCGTGAACAGTAATAAAAAAGCGGTTTATCTGAGCCTATTGAATTCCCTCTGAAAACTAAATTTTGTCGCATGCGCAAAACGCACGAAGCATTTTTGCTATCGTGCGTTTTTTTATCGCTGTAAAGTGTTGAAAAAAGCTGAGGAGTGTTCTATAATTGACGTGAAAACAAATTGAGAGTTGAAAAAACTAAAAATAAACTATACGGCGATTTATAACTTATTCAAATACTCGGCGTATCCATTCCCTGACAGGTGTCCTGAAAAATGTGAAAAGTTAAAAAACTTCGCCGATAAGTTCCCCAAACAGGGTAACAGTCTAAGAAAGGAGGATAAGTAGATGTTTTATTCGACTTCGCAAAAAGTTAAATTTGCGTTCAACACGGCACTGGCGACTTTGCTTGTCGCGGCGACGATTTTTCTCACGACGCACAACTTTAACGCGGCGGAAAAATTCAACAGCTTTCTCGAGCTCAAAAGCGAAAATTTTTTCGCGATGATAATAGACACGTTTATCGGTGGAGGAAGAGATAACAATTTCTTTTTTAAAAATATCGGGCTTGTTACGGCGATAATTGCGGCGTGCTATGTCGGTTATCTTGCAGGGATGTTTCTTGATGACGATACAATGACCGCCGGGGTTATTCTTACTATTGTTAGCGTTGCGGGAATAATTGGGCTTTTTGCACTAAAGGCTATAATGCAGTTTTCGAGACTTGCGGCGGACGATTATGAATTCCATGCGACGAGTATGATATGGGCGTTGGAGTTCTTGGAAACGCTAACAATCGTAATTACCGCCGTTGTATCGTGCTTTCGCAGAGGGTTAAGACGTTATTCGATTTTTATTCTTGCGTATTTAGCGGGAATGTTCAGTTGTTTTATTTATCCGCTTATAGGACTTGCTGTTTGCATCGGAATATGCGTTCCCGTCTGGACTTGTCGCGGCGAAGAAGATTGTTATTACGGCTCGTCCGGCGGGTCGTATTCTTCGTCGTATTCCGGTAAAACTTCATTAGCGAACAGCTATGATTTACACAAAGAATTTGAGGAAATAAAACGGGCTAACGTCTCAACAAGCTCTTATAGCGATAATTCGTCTTACAGCGACAGTTCGTCTTACGCTGATGACGAATCAAACGAAGAGGGCGGTTATTATTCTTCCGTCACAAGCCGAAGATATTATGACGGAGACGGTAATTCTCTCGGTTATAGCATAGACGACCGATATTACGACAACGACGGTTCTTGCGTGGGATATGACGTAGGCGACAGGCATTACGATTCCGACGGCAATTCGACGGGATACAGAGTTGGCGACAGAGAGTACGATTCCGACGGTAATTCGATAGGATACTGGGTGGACGATACGTTTTATGAAAATTAAAATCAGCTGAAATTATCAATTACCTCCGCCGACTCTGTGGGTACATCTTAAATCTGACTTTTAGTTTGTCGGAATATATGGAACGTTTCCCATAACATTCGGGGAGATTTATTAGGAGTTTGCTTATGATTTTTGAAACGAAAGGCGACAAAACCGCGCCCGCAATACTGTTTTTTCACGCAATGGGCGTTACGGGCGAAAGCAGCGAAAGAGTCGCCGAAAATTTAAAAGATAAATATTTTTGCATTATGCCTACGTCTTCGGTTTACTGCGAAGGGCAAAAGTACCTTTCAAAAGCGGACGAGCTGAATAATGACTCCGTTTTTATACTTTGCGATAAAAGGAATTTATAAAAAGAACGGCGAAAATCTCGGCAAAGTTATGTGGTGCGACGATAAAGAAATCAGGCCTTACTTCGTCGCGGCGGGCAAGGCGTTAAAGTACGGCAATATGCGCCGCCAACTTTCCGACAGCCTTGAAAACAAGCCCTTGCCGCCGATTTGCGAAGAGTTGCAGGCGCTACGTTTTTTGAGTTTGGTAGCGTTGAAGAGCATTTTAAATACCGCGCGAACGTAATGAAAGAGTACCCGCACGCGAATTATCCCGTATTTGACGGATATAACCACATGCAATTCCAGATTCGCGACCCGAAAGGTTTTGCGGATATGCTCGATTTTATAATAGAAAACGACAAACTCCCCGACCTACCGTTTTTAAAAAAGTAATTATTAAGCGGCGACTTTAAACAGTTGTCAGCCGAGCGGGGTTAAAACCGCGCTAAGTTTAAGCGGAGCAACCCCGCTTGATTGTTAAGGAGCTAAAAATGCCTTTTTATATCGTAAGACAAGATATAACCAAAATGAAAGTTGACGCAATAGTGAACGCGGCGAACAATTCGTTGCTTGGCGGCGGAGGCGTGGACGGAGCGATACATGCGGCTGCGGGGCCGGAACTGTTAAAAGAGTGCGTTACCCTTCACGGGTGTGCGACTGGGGAGGCGAAAATCACAAAAGCGTATAATTTGCCGTGTAAGTACGTCGTTCACACCGTGGGGCCGATTTGGCGCGGCGGAATGTGGGGCGAAGACGTGTTGCTGAAATCGTGTTACGCTAAATCGCTGGCGCTCGCTAAGCAAAACGGGGCGTATTCCATTGCCTTTCCGCTGATATCTTCGGGCGCATACAGGTTCCCGAAAGAAAGGGCGGTCGCTATTGCGACGGAGGCTATAAAAGAATTCCTCGATAAAGAAGACGCAAGCGTGTATCTCGTAATTTACGACAAAGATTCTTTTATCGTTTCTAAAAAACGGTTCACCGAAGTCAAAGAATATATCGACGATAATTATATCGGCGCGGCGGGTAATTATGTGCGCAGGCGTCGCGGATACGATTTGCGCAACTCCTTAGATTATTCTTGGGAAGAAGATTTGTACCGAAGGTATGAGGCGGCTGAGGCTTCGTTAGAGGACTATAAAAAACCCGTTGCAGCGGCGTTAGACCTTAACGCGGAATTAAAAAACCTTGACGAAGGCTTTAAAGATATGCTGTTCCGACTGATAGACGAAAAGGGGCTGACCGACGTAGAGTGTTATAAAAAGGCGAATATAGATAAAAAAGTCTTTTCAAAAATAAGAAGCAACGATAATTATAAGCCGAGCAAAACTACCGCGGTTGCGTTTGCCGTCGCGTTGGAACTACCTCTTAACGAGGCAAAAAGGCTGATAGAAGTAGCGGGGTATTCTTTAACCCACAACAATAAATTCGACGTTATAATCGAATATTACATAAAAAGCAAGCAATACGATATATTTAAAATAAACGAAACGCTGTTTGAATTCGATCAAAAACTTTTAGGTTGCTAAAAGTCGCTTAACAGGCGACCTTTTCGCCGTAAAATCTCGTTATAATAATGCCGTAAAGTAAATTTACGGAGGATTTTATATGAAAAAAGGTTTAACAGAAATGGTGTTCGTTCTGGACAGAAGCGGCTCTATGGCAGGGCTTGAAAAAGACACGATAGGGGGCTTTAACTCGCTTATCGAAAAACAAAAAAACGTCGGCGGCGAAGCTGTCGTTTCTACGGTCTTGTTCGACGGATATACGAAAGTGTTGCACGACAGGGTCGATATTAACGAGGTAACGCCTATGGACGAAACGCAATATTGCGTGGGCGGCTCTACCGCGCTTTTGGACGCGCTCGGCGGGGCGATTCATCACATAGTGAACGTTCACAGATACATAAGAAAGGAAGACGTGCCGGAACACACCGTGTTCGTCGTCACCACCGACGGAATGGAGAACGCAAGCCGCCTTTACAGCGCAGCGGAAGTAAGAGGAATGGTAGAGCGCGAACAAAAAGACTTCGGATGGGAATTTTTATTCCTCGGCGCGAATATCGACGCCATAAAAACGGCTGAGGGCTACGGCATCCCGTCGTATATGGCGGCTAATTACGAGGCGTCTTCCCGAGGAACGTATGATTTATACGACGCGGTTTGCAATCGGATAACCATAACGAGGAAAAACGCGCGGACAAAAAGCAGAGATTGGGCGCAACGCTTAGACGCAAACACCCCCGAAACGCCTGAAACCCCCGATAAAAAGTGATAAATAGCGGGGTATGCAGGCAAGTACTGCAAAGATGACAGAATCGTTATAAAAACATAGTTTAGCGGTTGATATCCTGAATTTTTCGAACAAAAGTAACAGTGTTACAAATGGGGAGAAGTGATATGAGTGAACATTCAAGCCATATTATAAAAGCCGGATACGATAAGGACTCTTCTTTTTATAAGGCGAAAAGGCTTATAAATCAAAGGAAATATTCTGAAGCCGTATTATACTTAAAAATTGCTTCGCAACTTGGAAATGCTGAAGCGATGTATCAATACGGACAATTATTTTTGCTTGGGTTAGGCGTTGAGAAAAATTCTTCGCATTTGATGTATTGCATGGAAAAAAGTGCGGAATTAAATAATGCTGACGCAATATGGTTTTTAACTGACGTATATTTAACAGGTAAGTACGGTGAAGATAAAAACATAAGTAAAGCGTATTCTTATTTTTTGCGGTTGCCCGAAACATACGTATCACAAAAAGGGGATAATGCTGCTAACATCGAAAAAATATTTATAAATTGCGAGGTGATTTCCGACGATGTAGATGCTGTCGGAGAACTTATGACTAAGAGCGGAAAAACCAATCAAGTGGACTGGAAATCATCGGAAAGTAAATCTACCGCATTTGAGGAAGAATATGCTAATTTAAAAGAATTTTATCATAATGCGGAAGACGTCTTAAGCGAGTATAAAAACTCTCGTGAAACTTTGCCTGAAAAAGACTATATTGACGAAAGTGTTTGGATGGGTATTGTAGCGAGGATAAAAAAACGCAACGAAGATATTGACGAGCAAGTGAAGCGCATAGAAAAAATTCTTCCTTCCCCGTATGTAAGGCGGATGAGATTAAAATTTAACGAAGATTACAATGATATAGAAGATATCTACGTCGGGAAGGAAAATTTAAAGGGTTTAAACGGGAAAGATCTTGTTTATTCGTGGTTTAGTCCTATAGGCAACAAAATTTACGACGATGTGCATACTCATTGGGAAATAAAAGGCAACGCAGTAGACTTGTTGATGAAACGAGAAATATATATCGATTCTCAAAAGTTAAAGACTGTTCGCGACACATATAATGCCGACGGTGTAAAAGTTGTTGTTTCCGACCCTTATTTACTTAAGTTGATTGAGGATAGAATAAAGATTGGAAAGCCTACCGACATTATTGCAACTATACAAAACAATCAAAATCAAATTATAATTTCAAATGCGAATAAAAACCTTATTATGCAAGGGTGCGCGGGTTGCGGGAAAACTATGATTTTATTTCACCGAATCAAATATGTTGTCGGCAACAACATTAAAACCCCGCTTAATATTTGTGTTTTAACGCCGAGTGAAAGGTTTAACGAATTTATTAAACCTTTGATGAGTGACTTAAATCTAAATAATATAAGAGTGTATTCGGTAGCAGTATTTTATAAAAATTTGATTGATAAGTACTATAAAAACAGTGATGTTAAATTTAGTTCATTATTTTATAAAAACGGAATTACCGACAAGGCTGTGCGATTGGCGGACGATAACGATTTGCCGGATAGTATAGTAAATTGCTACTACTCAAAGGAATTTTCAGATAAAATTTATTCTTTACGCAAAGTAAAACTCAATCCTATATCAAAAGAAAGTTTTAATTCGTTGAAAAAAATAAACGAAAAAGGAGAAATTGACATCTTAGAAGGGCTTCTGGGAGCGGACGAAAAAGCGATACTTCCACAATACGAGCGCAAGGCAGGGGTTATACATAAATGCGAACTGTTTGCATTATGTATGTTTTTATTTAAACGATGCGGGAATACTGTTTATAAACGAGAAGGGTTGTCGACGGAAAAAATATCTTTCGATGTGAACTTATTGTTGGTCGACGAAGCGCAGGATTTGTCGGTGAGCGAATATTTATTGGTTAATTCTTTTTTTAAAGGGAAAACGGTCGTTAATTTATTTGGCGATACAGATCAATGTGTTACGCAATACGGTATTGAAAACTGGAACGAATTAAATAAAATATTCGGGGATGTAGATTTTTATACTTATAATAAAAACTATCGAAATTCGTCTGAAGTTATTGAGTTCATAAACAAAAATTGTGGCAAAGGAATTGAGAATATAGGGCTTAAGGGTAATTTGCCGGTAACGCATCTGGAACTCAAAATGCTTCCGCTTACTTATGGAATAGATAAACATAAACGAAAAGCAATAATTTGTTCAAATAAAACAAAAAAACAACTCATAAGCGGTGATAAACTGAATAAATGCAACATATTATCCGTTAAAGAGGCGAAGGGGCAAGAATTCGATAGTGTCTATGTCCTGGACAAAGATTTGAGTGATAACGAAAAATATATAGCTTATTCTCGTGCTATAAGCAATTTAAAAATTGTAGACTTTTACGACGTCGGTGACGTGCAGTATGAAAATACCCCATTTTAGATTTTTATTGATTAGATAAAACACTCGAAGGTAACCATGCAGACTTTACTTTATCATTCGCGGACGGGCGAAATCGTTAAAACGAGCGGCGTTGCGCTGACTTACTCCCGCTTAAACGGCGACTATCCCCTACACGGGCACGACTATTACGAGTTCGAGGCGGTCGTTTTTGGCGAGGGCGAGCATATTATAAACGGCGTTTCGCGGCATGCGGCGGCGGGAGATTGCTGGGCTTTAAGCCCCGGCGACTATCATCGCGTAAACTGCGAAAAAATGGAGCTTATAAATTTGCGCTTTTATAAAAGCGAACTCCCCGAAAGTTTTAAGGCGGTGCTTGACGCGACGAAGTTCCCCCAATGCGGAAATTTGGGCGACGGGATCGGCGAGTTTATGCGGCTCACGGATAAATTCGCCGCCGTTCAAGGCAGCGGGGTTTATAGCCGCTATGAAAGGCTGAGTTTAGCGATGCTTGCCCTTTTAACCGTTATAAACGCGCTTAGCGATATCGGCGCGGAGAATTTAAAAGGAGCGGGGTCGGAATACGTTAAGGCGGCGGCAGACTACGTGTACGAGCGATACTTCGAGCCGATAAAACTCGAAGATGCCGCGCGCGCGGTCAACGTTTCCCCATGCTATTTAAGCGGGTTATTTATAAAGCACGCGGGGTGCGGGTTTAAAGACTTTTTGTGCCGCGTTCGGGTTGAAAAGGCTAAAAAAGCGTTGCTTAATTTAAGCGACGGCGTGCAAAAAATCGCTTCCGACTGCGGGTTTGGAACCGTTTCGACTATGGACAGGGCTTTTAAGCGGATAACGGGCGAAACGCCCTATAGCTTCCGCAAAAACGGCAAGTAAACGGCGTTTATTGAAATAAACGGGCGGCGGCTTTTTAAGCCGCCGTTTTTAATTTAAACTGCATAAAATCTAAAAAAATGCGCAAAGTGCGGTAAAACTTGCGCATTTTTTTAACTGAAACGGCGTTATACTAAATAAAAAGCGGTTTAATTATCTATATCTGCCGCTTTTATAGGAGCCGACATGAAAAGGATATCTTTAAACGGAACTTATTCCCTTAGTTTTTACGACGATGAAGCGCGCCGCAAGGGCTTGCCGTCCCCCGAAACGACGATACCCGCCGTAATTCCCGGAAACGTTGAAATCGACCTTATGAACGCGGGTATTCTGCCCGATATATATTTCGGCAACAACGTAAAACTTACTAAAAAATACGAATTTTACAACTGGCGTTATACGATAAAGTTCGACCTCCCCGAACTTAAAAAGGGCGAAACGGCGTACTTAAACTTCGAGGGCGTCGATTGCGTTGCAGACTATTATTTAAACGGCGTTAAATTCGCGGACTCGAAAAACGCGCTTATCGGGCATAGGTTTGCGCTCCCTGAAAGCGCAAAAACGGGCGAAAACGTACTTGAAGTTAAAATTTATTCCCCCTTAATTTATGCGGAGGGCAACGATAACGACGCTTACGACATGGCTTTCGGCACGAATTACGAAAGCCTTACGGTGAGGAAAGCCCCCCATGAGTACGGGTGGGACATTATGCCGCGGCTTTTATCGGCGGGGATATGGCGGGGCGTTTACCTTGAAACGGAAGGCGAAAACGAGATAACCGAGTTATACTTGTCGACAGTGACCGCAAGCAAAACTTCGGCGCGGATAGAGTGCGTTTTTTCGGTTAAAACGTCCGTTCCGTACTACGAGGGGCTCAGTTTAAAACTGACGGGCAGGCTTTCGGGCGGCGAAGCGTTCGTCTTTGAAAAAAAACTTAATTTTATAAAGGGCAACTTCGACTTCGGCGTTAATTCCCCTGAACTTTGGTGGCCGCGGGGGTACGGCGCGTCGCCCGTTTACGACGTAACGGCGGAGCTTATAAAGGACGGCGAAGTTTTAGCGACGCGTAAAACGACTTTCGGCATAAGAACGGTTAAACTTGTAAGGACGGATACGCTCGACGAGTACGGCGGCGATTTTCACTTTGAAATAAACGGCAAAAAGGTGTTTTGCCGCGGCACGAACTGGGTGCCGCTCGACGCGCTTCACAGCCGCGACGGTTTGCGTTACGCCCCCGCCGTCGATATGCTTAAAGACTTAAATTGCAATATGCTTAGGTGCTGGGGCGGAAACGTTTACGAGGGGGATGAGTTTTTCGATTTGTGCGACAAAAACGGCGTAATGGTG
>CAKQMM010000011.1 GCA_934254755.1 uncultured Clostridia bacterium | reverse complement strand
GAGTTGTGGCACTGATATTGAAACTGTTCCACTCATCTATCGTTCCGCCGAAATAGATGTTTTTAAGCGAATTGCAAGCGTTAAACGCACTAGCGCTTAAACTCGTCACGCTGCCGGGAATATATATGCTTTCGAGCCAATCGCAGCTGACGAACGCATTACCACCGATACTTGTGACTCCGTCCGGAATGGTTATTGTCGAAAAATCGCAATTATTAAAGGCTTCATCACCTATACTCGTAATGGCGCTGCCGAATGTTACTTTATTGAGCGAACGGCAATACCTGAACGTAGCGAAACTTATGCTTTTTACTCCGTTTCCGATAGTTATGCTACCTAAACCGCTGCTTTCAAACGCCTGCGAACCTATATTCGTAACGCTGTCGGGGATAACTATATTTTTAAGCTCAGAACATTCTTTGAACGCTTCGGAGCCAATATTTTTTACGTTATTGCCGATTGTTACGGTTGCAAGTTTTTGGCAACCGCTGAACGCGCTCCCTCCTATGCTCGTAACGCCGTTACCGATTACCGCGGCGAGCATAGAAGAACAACTTTCAAACGCCCCGTTGCCAATGCTTATTACGCTGTCGGGAATAGTTATGCTATTAAGCGCCAGGCACACGCCGAACGAATCAGCGCCTATATCCGTCACGCCGTCCTTAATTGTTAAGCTTGCAAGTTTTTTGCAATTATAGAACGCCATATAGCCGATGCCTTTCACGCTGCCGGGGATAGTTACTTCTTGAAGCATGTTGCAGCCGTAAAACGCCTCACGACCTATATCCGTCACGCCGTCGGGAATAGTCACGCTCGTAAGCGAAGTGCAATTTTTAAATGCTTTGTTATAAATGAATTTGCACTTTTCATTTATTTCACAAGTCAACATGTCTTTCGCTGACAATTTTACAAGCACAAGATAGGGGTTGGTGTCGTTACCCAAATATTGTCCGTAACTGTACGTAGAGTAATTAAGCAAAGGACAACCGTCGAACGCATACAGACCTACGTTTAATATTCCGTCGGGAATAGTTACGTCAGTGAGTTTGCTGCAACCGTCAAACGCGCTCTCTCCTATGCTCGTAACGCCGCTTCCGATAGTAGCCGTCACGAGATACGTGCAGTTATAAAAGGCAAAATCGCCGATGATTTCCACACTGTCGGGAATAGTTACGGTATTGAAAACGCAGCGACTGAAAGCATGGTCACCTATAATCTTAACGCCGTTGCCGAGCGTTAAAATTCTAAGCGCAGAGCAATAGAAAAACGCGCTGTTGCCAATAGTTTCCACACTGTCGGGAACGGTTACTCCTATAAGTGAAGTGCAGTATCTGAACGCGCTGTTATTAACGATTTTGCAACCGTCTTTAATTCTGCACTCTTCAACCGTAGTGCTGCTTGCTTTAATTAAAGCGAAGTATTCGTTATCTTCGCTTCCCAGATAGCACCCGCCGTTCGTTTTATTGTAAGCGAGCGAAGAACATCCGTCAAACGCGCCTTTATAAATAATTTTACAATCTTCGCTTATTTTGCAACTCGTTATATCTGACGATTTCGCCTTAATCAACGCTAAATACGGGTTACTTGCGGTACCCATATAGCAAGCGTTATCGTATTCGTTAAAGGTAAGTAAATCGCAACCGGTAAAAGCGTCGTCGTCTATAACCTTCACGTTTTCGCCAAGTGTTACGCTTGTAATCGACGCACAATTAAGAAATGCTTTTTCGCCTATACTCGTTACCGGCTTACCGTTATAAGTGGAAGGAATAACGACGGTAGCGTCACTGCACGTACCTATATTCGATACGGCATACTCGCCCTTGCCGGAATTATAGGTGTAATACAACCCTTCCGACGGTTTACGGCGGTTGCAAACCGCGCATACGCCGTTTGCGTTATAAGTGTGCGCCGCTTTATCTTTAACGAACGCGTGAATGCAAGTTGATTTACGATAGTGGTTATCTTCGTCGCTTGACCAATCGTCGTTATAAGGGTGGTCGGCAAGCGCGCCGCTTTCAAAGGTTGCAGTTCCCTTTTCGCCGCAAACGCAACTATAATAGTAAGTCGCCTTTTTTTCACAAGTCGCTTCGGTTGCAAGATATTTTGCTTCGGCAACTTTCTGGTCATAGGTGTGAGTGGTGTGTTCCGGCGTTTCACCGCTTCCGCCGCCTTGCGAGCCGCCGCCCGTTTCGGAACCCGAACCGCCTTGCGTGCCGCCGCTATTGCCGCTTGATTTGTCGCCGTCGGTAACGGTGGTACCGCCGCCCGAATTCGAGCTATCGTCGCACGCGGCAAGCGAAAGCATTGCCGTTATCGCCGCAACAAGCGACAAAATTAAGACTAAAAGTTTTTTCATAAGATCTCCTTCTTATAAAGTTTTTTTATATCGGTATGATACTGTGAGCCGCGGTTCGTATAGAACCGCGGCTCACGTTTTGGCAAGGAAAAACGAGCCGAATTTTTTAAAAAATTTTCTCTTTTTCAGGGACAATTATATTCTTCTGCACGCGCTTTGTCAAATTGTTTAAGAACGTTAAAATAATATCACACAAACGACACACGCCCTTTAACGCGTAAACTATGCTTAGGGTTCAACTCCGTTTTTACCGCCGCCGTTACTCTCGCCGTTATCGTCCGGCACGAACCTTTTAAGCCACGTTAAATCGAGCGACCATTCGTCCCCCAGACGGGAAAGGCGTTTGTTTTCAAGGTTCGCTTTATCGAGTTCTTTTATATACTCGCCGAAAGTCGCGCCGTTTACCTTCATAAAATGCTTAATCGCCCCGTCTTCTCTGCCGACTGCCTGTGTGCGGTTTATGTGTATAACCCCGTGGCACGCGGGGCAAACGGCAATGACGTCTTTAAGCCGTTGCACCATATTTTTTTCGTCGAACTCCCACACTTCATGCGCTTCGAGCCGCTTTGACGGCGCGCCGCAAATGCTGCACCTGTGGTTTGCCCGCTCGTAAGCGTCTTTACGGATATAGTCCCACGCCGCGCGGGAAAAAAGCGCGCGCAAGTTATTGTTGAACGCGCCCGACGGAATAAGGTTGAATTTAAGCTTAAAATTTTCCATACGAAAATTATAGCATATTTAATAAAAACCGTATAATTTTTTTTAGTCAAACCCATAATTTACGTAGCCGTGCGGGATAAACGCGATAATTAACCGCCGTTATTTTGCTCGGCAAAGGAGAATTATGGCATCGGTTATCGTTATAGGCGGCGGCGTTGCGGGACTTACGAGCGCGATTTATTTAAAAAAACAAGGGTTTGACGTTACGGTATACGAAAAATCGCACGTTGCGGGCGGAAATTTAACGGGGTGGAAAAAGGGCGGCTTTTTAATAGACAACTGCATCCATTGGCTGACCGGCACGAACCCCGTCACCAAACAATATAAAATATGGAAAGAAACGGGTATTTTAGACGGCGCAGTCACCTATCAGCAAGATAGTTTATACGTAAGCGAACTCGACGGGCACGAAGTTCCCCTATCCGTGAACCCCGACTTTACCCTTAAAAAAATGCTTGACGTTTCCCCAGAAGACAAAAAGGAGATTGTAAGCTTTATCCGCGCGGTAAAGTCCGTCAGAAAAGCAATGGGGATATCCGGCAAAAATCACGACACGCCTTCGACCTTTTTAACCCGGGCGGCGGCGATGCCGTATATAATTAAATATCATACGATGACGCTCGGCGAACTCGCGGACAGGTTCAAACACCCCCTTTTAAAAGACTTTTTTACCGATTTTATCGGCGAGCCGTTTTCCGCCCTCGCGCTTATTATGGCGTTTGCGAATTTTGCGGGCGAAAACGGCGGGCTTATAGAAGGCGGCTCGTTCAAGGCGGCAAGCGGAATTAAAAAGCGGCTTTTAGACTTAGGCGGAAAAATAGAAACGAATAAAACCGCCCTAAAAGCGGAAATTGCGGACGGGAAAGTGAATTCGGTTGAGTTTGAGGACGGCGAAATCGCCTCGGCGGACTATTACGTTTTCGCAACCGATTTGGATACCTCTTTCAATAAACTGTTGCGCCGCCCTAAGCCCCGAGGCGTTGTCAGGTGCGAAAACGATAGTTTAGCTTTAAGATTTTCCGCTTTCCACGCGGCGATAGGGGTTAATGCTAACGCCCTTCCCTTCAAAGGCACGCGGGTTATCCCTATAAGCGATGACCTCGGCAAAATTTTAGGCTCGAACCGCCTAAAACTGCGCGAATTTTCGCATGAAAAACGCTTTTCTCCCGACGGGCGGAATTTAATTCAGACGCTATCCTTTTTAACCGAGGAAGAGGCGAAAAAGTTCATTGAATTATATAAAGCCGACAAAGAAAAATATAACGAATTAAAAACGCAGATTTGTAGCGCGCAAATTAAAGCGATAGAGAGTTTTTACCCCGAGCTTAGCGGAAAATTGTATCTTGTAGACAGTTGGTCGCCCGCAACTTACAATCGCTTTTTGGGAAGCGAAAACGGCGAATTTATGGCGTACAGCCTGCCTCCCCTTAAACTCCCCAAAATTGCGGGCAGTAAAATAGCGGGGGTTAAGAACGCCTCGCTCGCGTCGCAATGGCAAATGCTGCCGGGCGGGCTTCCGTGCGCTTCGCGGGCGGGCAAAAAAGCCGCCGAATTTATTATAAAAAAGCACGCGCTCAGCGAAAACTTTATCTTCGCGCGCATTATAAAAAGGGTATTGTACCGCGCCCAGAAATCGTAAGTTTCTTTAAAAACCAATAAAAAGCGGGGCGTCGTGGCGTTACCGCTACGGACTACCGTCATATTGAGCGCAAGCGAAATATCTCGCGGAATAAAAGACGGCTTTAAATGCGGACGGTCTGTATATAATTTGCAAACTCGACGTAGGGCGGGGGCTCGCTCCCGCCGCTAAATAAAAAACAACGCCGCTTGTTTTGCGGCGTTGTTTTTTATTTTTATTTTCTCCAAACGAATTTGTTGACTGCGTTTACGTACGACTGAATTATTTTAACGACTTTTGTCGAAACGTTTTCGTCCGCATAGTCGGGGACGACTAAGCCGTTATCGCCGTTTTCAACCATCTGAACGGCTAAATCGACCGCCTGCAAAAGGGAATTGCCGTCAATTCCGGCAAGAACGAAACAGCCTTTGTCCAACGCTTCGGGGCGTTCGGTCGAAGTTCTTATGCAAACCGCGGGGAAGGGTTTACCCTCGCCGATATAAAAACTGCTCTCTTCGGGGAGCGTTCCGCTGTCCGATACGACGGCATACGCGTTATATTGAAGGGCATTATAGTCATGGAAACCGAGCGGCTCGTGCATAATAACGCGGCTGTCAAGCTTAAAACCGCTTTCAACAAGCCGCTTTTTGCTTCTCGGGTGGCAAGAATAAAGTATCGGCATATCGTACTTTTTTGCAAGCGCGTTTATCGCGGTAAAAAGCGATATAAAGTTCTTTTCGGTGTCGATGTTTTCTTCTCTGTGCGCGGATAAAAGCATATACTTTTTGGGGCGCAGATTAAGGCGATTTAAAACGTCGCTTTTATATATATAAGGGAGGTTTTCGCGCAACACTTCCGCCATAGGACTTCCCGTCACGTAAACCCGCTCTTTCGGAAGCCCGCACTCGTGAAGGTACTTGCGCGCGTGCTCAGAATACGCCATATTTACGTCCGATATAATATCCACTATGCGGCGGTTGGTTTCTTCGGGCAGGCACTCGTCCTTACACCTGTTGCCCGCTTCCATGTGGAAAATGGGGATATGAAGCCTCTTTGCCGCTATCGCCGACAAACAGCTGTTGGTGTCGCCTAAAATGAGGAGTGCGTCGGGCTTAATTTTACTCATAAGTTTATACGAGCAGTTTATTATGTTACCGACGGTTGCGCCCAAATCGTCGCCGACGGCGTCCATATATACGTCGGGCGGCAAAATGCGCAAATCTTCAAAGAACACGCCGTTTAAGTTGTAGTCGTAATTCTGCCCGGTGTGGGCGAGAACGCAGTCGAAATACTTGCGGCATTTGTTGATAACTGCGGCAAGCCTTATTATTTCGGGGCGAGTGCCGACGATTATTAAAAGTTTAATTTTGCCGTCGTTTTTAAACGAAACGGACGAATAGTCAAGGTTTAATTCCATATCATTTTTCTACCTTTTCAAAGAACGTGTCGGGATGCTTGGGGTCGAAAAGTTCGTTCGCGTACATAACGGTGACCAAGTTTTCGCTGTCGCTTAAATTTATAATATTGTGGGTGTAGCCGGGGAGCATGTGCACCGCTTCGATTTTATCGCCCGAAACGTAGAATTTTAAAACTTCGTCCGTGCCGATTTTGCGCTGCTCTATAAGCCCTTTACCCGAAACGACTATAAAAAACTCCCACTTAGTGTTGTGCCAGTGTTCGCCCTTGGTTATCCCCGGCTTAGATATGTTGACGGAAACCTGCCCGCACTTTGCCGTTTTTATAAGTTCGGTAAAGCTGCCGCGGCTGTCCGTATTCATTTTAAGGGGAAAACTGATTTTATTTTCGGGCAAGTACGATAAATAGGTCGAATAAAGTTTTTTTGCAAAGCCGTTCTTCTTTATTTCGGGAATGATAAGCGTATCGGGTTGCGCCTTAAACTCGTTCAATAAATCTACGATTTTTTTAAGGGTGACTTTATGGGTGACTTTCGCCGCGCAATATCTGCCGTCCTTTTTAAAAACGGGCTTTAACCCGTCGTAGTCGGCGCGGTGTTCTTTACCCTTTAAGGCGAAAAACATTTCGTCGATTAAGTCGTCGATATAAAGAAGCTCAAGCGTAACTTTCGGGTCGCTTACGGTAATGGGTAAATCGTTTGCGGTGTTATAGCAAAAGGTTGCGACCGCGCTGTTATAGTTAGGCTTACACCACTTGCCGAAAAGGTTGGGGAAGCGGTAGACAAGGACTTTAGCACCCGTTTCGTTTTGATAATTAAAAAACAGTTCTTCGCCCGCAAGTTTGCTCCTGCCGTACTCGCCGTCGTACCTGCCGATGAGGGTTGCTTGAACGGATGACGAAAGCATTACGGGGCATTTGTTTTTGTGCTTTTTAAGCTCGCTAAGAAGACTCGATGCAAAGCCGAAGTTGCCGCTCATAAACTCTTCCTGCGTTTTGGGTCTGTTTACGCCCGCTAAATTAAACACGAAGTCGCAATCTTTCGTATACCGCGCTAAGTCTTCCGGTGAAGAGTCTATATCGTACTCGTAAACTTCGTCTATTTTTACGCCGCGGGTCTTGTCTTTTCCGTCTTTTACGTTTTTAAGGGCGCAGACTAAGTTTTTGCCAACGAAACCTTTCGCCCCCGTAACCAAAATTTTCATTATTCTTCAGATTCCTTTATGCGCTTATACATATCCTGCATTTTTTCGTCTATTTCGGCGATTTTGTTAGAACACTCTAACATTTCTTCGTTTATGCCGCGCGGAAGTTTAGACTTGTCCGCCTTGTAGCGGATATCGTGCTCTAAGCTTGCCCAGAAGTCCATCGCGACGGTGCGTATCTGCACTTCCGCAATGACGTATTCCGTCCTGTCGGATAAATAAACGGGAACTTTAATATCGAGATGAAGCGACCTGTAACCGTTATAGTTAGGGGTCTTTATATAGTCCTGCCGCTTGACGATTTCCAAATCGGTCTGGCGGAGCAGCATATCGGCAACGCTGTATACGTCGTCAATGTAATGGCAGACGACCCTGACCCCCGCAATGTCGTTCACGTTCTTTTTAGCCGACTCTATCGTCACGGGGTAGCCCTTTTTTATGAGTTTAGCGATAATGCTATCGGGGGACTTTAACCTGCTTTCGATGTGGTGAATGGGGTTGCGGGCGTATAAAACGCTGAACTCGTTATTCAGAACTTCAAATTTAAGTTTAAGCGCGCGGACGGCGGAATCGTAAAGATTCATCATGACAAGATAGTCGTGCGAGCCGCCGTAGAAAGACGCGATGTCCCCGCCTTTTATAGAATTTGCGTTCATATTTTATCTCCACGTGTTATTTTAACACATAAGCTTTAAAATTTCAACCTTTCGGCAAGCGTCGATTGCTTTTTGTGATTTAGCGGTTAGTGGTTAGAAAGCGGCGGGAGCAAGCCCCGCCCTACTTTGAGTTTTCGGGTTCAACAAAGTCCGCACGTATTTAACAGTCGCTCAGCGTGCGCTATCCAACGGCTTTTTATCAAGCTCGAACTTAGCGGCAAAATTTTTAAATATCGGTTCGACTACAAAAAACTTATCTATCAGCTTTAAAAACCAACCTATAAGCGTGCCGTTCACCGCCGCCATGACGAGCGTGCCCCACTTCACCCCGACGAAGCCTTTAAAAAATATTAAACTCATCGCGACGGAGATAATAAGCATGGTTAAATCGAACGCCGTTTTGAATTTAGTCGTTTTTATTCCGTATTTATTGCTCACTCCTTTCACGAAAAAGTCGTATACTTGCGGGTAAAAGTAGGTTTTATAAAACAGCGCGATCGAAAACGAGGTGAGTATAATTCCGCCTATAAAAGCGATTATCCGTATCCGGATTTTTATATCCGCACTGTTTATGACGGTCGGGTTAAAGCACGGAATTTTGCGCCACGTATCGAGCGCAAAGCCGTAAATCAAGCAAGTTATAAACGACGATAAATACACGACCTTAAACTTTCGCATTACGATTAAAAACACTATGAACAATGCGGCTTGTAACACGTATTCAGCTTGCCCGAAAGTAAGTTTGCCCGTTTTTACGCTTAACAAATATGCGGGCGAAACGATCATCGAAAGCCCGAAGTCCGCAACAGACAATATCGCCACCGCAAACGACAGGATAAGTATCGCGAGGACGTACGCCGCTTCGCTTTTAAGGGGAATTTTCTTCTTTTGTTTGGTTTGTCCGAGCATAATTTCTCCTTTATTAGGTATAAAAAATCGCCGCCCGCCTTACGGCGTGCGACGAAAATAAGCTTTTTATCCGCGCTTTTGTTATTCCGTAACTTCGGCGCGGCTATCGCTTAGAAAAATTCACACATATTTTGTAAATTTATTTTATTATAAACGATATTCGTCCGTCAAGCGTTTTATTGCGGTTTTACGGCTGAAACCGTCGAGGAGGGCGCGTCTAACCTTACCCGCCGTCTTTATCCGTTTTATCGTTACGCAGCCTTGCGTCGTTTTGCCCGCCTAAGCGTTCTGAACGATTTTTTTCGCCGCGGTTTACGGAGTTGCAATATCTGCGCGACTTGCACCCGTTACAGCCGCCGCAACTTCCGCACCCGCCGCCGCGTTTAAGCCTGCGTACAATAAAACATATCGCCGCTCCCGCGGATATGGCGACCATAATTATTAAGACGACGTCAAGCGGCTTCATACAAACAAACCGCCTATCTGATACACAAGTAAGCTGATAACGTACGCGACTCCGCACTGCGCCGCCACCACACCGAGCGTAGCCCACGCCGACTTAAACTCTCTTTTAATGGTAGATATCGCCGCAACGCAAGGGGTATATAATAAAGTGAAAGTTAAAAAACTTAACGCCGAAAGAGTAGTGAAAGCCGTCGGCAAAACCGAAGAAACGGCTTCCGCGCTGGTACCCATAAGCACCGCAAGGGTGGAAACGACCGCTTCTTTTGCCGTAAAGCCCGAAACAAGCGCGGTTGCGACCCGCCAGTCGTTAAACCCGAGCGGTTTAAACACGACGGATATCCACCGCCCTATAGAGGCAAGCAAGCTTACGGAACTATCGGCGACGAAGTTAAGTTTATAATCGAAGCTTTGCAAAAACCAAATTATTATAGTCGCAAGCAAAATAACGGTGAACGCGCGGGATAAAAAGTCTTTTGCCTTTTCCCACAACAAAAGCGCGACGCTTTTTGCCGACGGAAAGCGATAATTCGGCAATTCCATGACGAACGGCACGGGTTGACCTTTGAATATGGTCGATTTAAGTATAAGCGCGGCGAGTATGGATAGAACCACTCCGAATAAATAAAGTCCCATCATAACGAACGCGCCGCCGCCGGGGAAAAACGCCTGAGTAAACACCGCGTAAACGGCTATTTTTGCAGAACAACTCATGTACGGCGTTAAAAGTATGGTCATTTTTCTGTCGCGGTCGGACTGAAGGGTGCGGGTAGCCATTACCGCGGGCACGGTGCAGCCGAAGCCCATAAGCATAGGCACGAAACTGCGCCCCGAAAGCCCTATCTTGCGGAGCGGCTTATCCATAACGAACGCAACCCTTGCCATATATCCCGTATCTTCGAGTATAGACAAAAAGAAGAACAGGGTGGTAACTATCGGCAAGAAAGATAAAACGCTGCCTACCCCGGTAAACAAACCGTCTATTATAAGGCTGTGAACGACGGGGTTTAAACCGTACGCCGTAAAGCCTTTATCGGCAAGCGCCGAAAGCGCGGATATGCCAAGTTCCAGTAGGTCCGATAAATATTTGCCGATAACGTTGAAAGTTAAAAAGAAGGTTATAAACAGTATGCCGAAAAACACCGGTATGGCAGTGTACTTACCCGTTAAAATTTTATCTATTTTAACCGACCTTGCGTGCCCTTTGCTTTCGTGGCACTTGACGACGGATTTTTTAACCACGCTTTCGATGAACGAATAGCGCATATCCGCAAGCGCGGCGTTTCTGTCAAGCCCCGACTCGTCTTCCATCTGAACGACGCAGTGTTCGATAAGTTCTTTTTCGTTTTCGTCAAGCCCGAGTTTTGCGGCGACGTCGTCCCCGCCCTCGATAAGTTTTGCGGCGCAAAACCTCGGCGGCACCTGAATTCTTTCGGCGTGATCTTCTATAAGGTGAACGATCGCGTGCATACAGCGGTGCACGGGTGAGTTTTCGGCGCAAAAATCGTAAATTTTAGGGAGCGCGCGCATTTTCGCCGTTTCTATCGCTTTATCGATAAGTTCTGAAACGCCTTCACCCTTCGCCGCGCTAATCGGAACGACCGGCACGCCGAGAGATTCGCTAAGCTCCGCAACGTTTATGCTGCCGCCGTTAAGCCTTACTTCGTCCATCATGTTAAGCGCGAGGACGGTCGGCACTTTCAGTTCTAAAAGTTGAAGCGTTAAATAAAGATTGCGCTCGATATTGGTCGCGTCGACGATGTTTATTATCCCGTCGGGCTTTTCGTTTAAAATAAAATCCCGCGTGACGACTTCTTCCTGCGTATATGGTCTTAACGAATAAATGCCCGGCAAGTCTACGACCGTGGCGGCCTTTTGCCCTTTTATTTCGCCGAATTTTCTGTCAACGGTGACCCCCGGGAAGTTGCCGACGTGCTGGTTTGACCCCGTCAGAGCGTTAAAGAGGGTCGTTTTGCCGCAGTTCTGGTTGCCCACAAGCGCAAACTTCATAATAAACCCTCCGTATTAACTTCTATTTTGTCCGCTTCTTCTTTGCGGAGGGTAAGTTCATAATCGCGCAAGCGTATCTCGATAGGGTCGCCCATCGGCGCGACTTTTTGAAGGGTCACTTTCGTTTTCGGGATAAGCCCCATGTCCAAAAGTCTGCAACGAAGCGCGCCTTCGCCGCCGACAGCCGATATAACCGCGCTTTCGCCTTTTTTAAGTTCCGATAAAGTCATAATTAAACCTTTTTAATACCGTTTTCAATAAGTATATACTTAAACCTTATCGTAGTCAATTTATTTACCTAAATTAACGCTTTCGTCCTTTTCGCAACCGCTTTTGCAGGCTATATTCATAAGCCCCTCCATAAGGCGAATAAAAAATAAACGCAAATTAAAAGGGCGGAAACTCCGCCCTTTAATTTTTTATAGGTGAAAGCCGCCCCTTTTTATTCGGGTCAAAGTTGCGAAAGCGTATAATTCAAGTCTTCGCTGCCGACCTCTTCCGCTATGATTTTAACCCAACGCTTCATTGTTTCTAAACTAAACGCGGGCGAGCCGTGAATATAGTGGTTGACGCCTTTAACTCCGTTCGCCGTCCACTTTATAATCAAGAGCCTTTTTTCAGACCATGACAGATTGAGTAAATCTGCCTGTATAGTTTGATTTTCAGGCACTTTTGCTTCGCCGCTTATAAGCTTCTCTTTCGTGTCGCCGTCAAAAACTTCGTAAAAAACGGCTTGTTCTTCAAGCGAATCGTTCGCGATATAAAGTCTTACCGCCCAACCGTTAGGTTCGTCGAACGACAGCATTACGTTTTGCTGCGACTGCTTTATATAGTGGTAGGCAAGCTTTTTATGGAAGTCGTAACTTACGACGGCGTCGGAAAACTGCGGCCATCCGTCGATTAAGTTCCACCAGATAATTCCGCTGCGCGCCCACTTTTTTTGGCGGGAATTTTCTATAAAATATTTATCCGCTTTCGCCTGAGATACTTGCGAAGCGAAAATATAATCGTCTAAATTTTGGGGATGAACGCCGAAAAGTTCGTATACTTGCTTACCCATAAGCGGTATGCGGTAGGCGTAACTGCCGCTTTCGCCGTTCATTTCGCTCGCGTGGGTTATCCACTCGTCGTTATGCTCGGGCGGCCAAAGTTTATTTTCGGATATAAATCCTTTAATCGAATTTTTGTCGTTACAGCCGTGGTAGCCCGTTTCGCTTATAAACGCGCACCTTAAATTTTTATAGTAGGGGCTTTTAAAATAGTCGCGCGCGCCCCACGAGTGGTATTCGGGCAGCAGACTGTCAATGTCGGGCGCGGCTTGCTTTTTTGCCATATTTAAAGCCTTTTCGGATAAATACGGCGACGACGGCAAATAAGGCCTGTACGGATCGTGCCGCCTGATAACGTCGGGCAAAACTTCGCGCGTCAAGCGGTTTTTGTTCGGGTCGCGCGTGCCGGACAAGTCGGAAAAGACTGAGTCGCACTCGTTGTCGCCGCTCCACAAAACGACGGACGGGTGGTTCCGTACGCGCTTGACGACGGCGGTTGCTTCCTCTTCGATAATTTTAAGTTCGCCGTCTTTTTTAGAATATTCATAGCCGTAAGGCGGAATTCCGCCGCCTTTCCACAGCCCTTCCCGCGCGCGCTGAACCCTTCCGCTCGTGAGCTTGGAAATAATGGCGTCGTGGTCGAATTCGGCAAAAATCGACAAAATGGAAATCAGAATTCCGTAAGTCTGCCGGCTTCTCGAATCGACGTTATCCTTAACCGCATAAAAATCACACTTCGCTTTTTCGCAGTTTTCCTTTAAAAAGCGAAGAATAATCATCTGCGTTCGTCCGATACGGTCGAGACTGTAAGTGATGACGAGCTTCACTCTGCCCTCGTTCATAAGCTCTTGCATGCGCGAAAACGCGGGGCGACGCTCGTTCATTCCCGTGTAGCCGTCGTCTATGAAAATGTACGCGTTTTTAACGTCGTAAGCTTCGATATATCTTTTTATCGCGCCGTACTGCACGTCAAGCCCGTAGCCCTCCTGCGCCTGCGTGTCGGTGGAAACTCTCAGATACACTGCGGTTATATCGCTTTCGTCCCCTATTTTATCATACAAAGGATAGTCGAAGGCTAACTTCTTGCTCTTCTCTTTCACTTATCCGATTTTTCTTTTATTGTGCTTATATAACCGTAATAAGCGTCGTTGACTGCGTCCTTCACGGTTTTGCTTATGCATTTATAATTTTTATAACTTTGCTCGCTCAGTTTGTCTTTTCCTATATAAACGTTGACTTTCATATCCGCATTATTGACTTTATTTATTTTTTTAACCGAAAACGGTGGACTTTTGAAC
>CAKQMM010000010.1 GCA_934254755.1 uncultured Clostridia bacterium | reverse complement strand
TCGAACAGTTTCTTCTCGTAATAGTAGCCTGCTTTGAGGAATTGCCTCAAGACGTTCTTGTCCATGCACACGTTGTCGAGAAGCCATTCATGGGAGATGTTGTCGAAACAGCCTTTTATGTCCCCTTCGAGGACCCATTGGGATGACGTCTTCTGATTCAGGTCGCATCTCAATTGGAAGCAGGCATCCTTCGCACCTCTACCCTTCCTGAACCCATAGGAGTTCGGGTCAGCGCTGGCTTCCTGCACGGGGTCCAAGGCCATGTTGTACAGAGCCTGAACCGCGCGATCGTGCATGGTCGGAATGCTCAATGGTCTCATCTTTCCGTTTGATTTAGGTATGTGGATGCGCTTAAGGGGTTGAGCCCTGTAGCCCTTTCCCGTCAACGCGTCGACGGCCCGCATCTTTGATGCGGCGCCGACCCATATGACGTTGTCCACGCCGGGAGTCCTCTTGCCCTTCGTACTGGTGACCTGCTTCACCGCCAGAGCTTTGGCGGAGAAGGAGTTCGTCAGCAGATGCTGGAGTCTTGCAACCAGCGCATGCTTTCCTTCCATTGCAGCCTTGGAAATCCTATACTGCAAACGACTGACCACCGCCTTGGCTTTCTTCCAATCTATGGAATTCCACCTTATAGCGTAGGCTACAGAGTTCTCGTCCTTGGACGCAATTGAATCTTCTGTATTCCTCGTCATGCAGTATCCCCCTTCCGATATCGACAGGATGGCACGTCAGCCTCCTTTCGGAGCGGTGCAAAGCACCTATCCTGGGCGTTACCCCAGGCATTCGCTTCTTGCTTCCTCCTGTTCCCGCCGAACCACATTTGCTCCCTCACGGTTGCATTACTCCTTCCTGCGAAGGAGGGGCGAGACGGGGTTTCCCTGTTCCGTACCTCAGACGTTTCGCGATTGGTTTAGGTGCCGACTTTAGAGCGGGGGCGCTTGGTTTGCCCATCCTCTGATAGCTGAACTCAGGGATCCGTCCCCTACCTTTTGGTCAGTGCGTACTCCGTTTGCACGGAATCATCTCTGTTTTCGCACCTTCAATGCATTACGTTCCTTGCGTCGGTTCACTTACGTTCACCATGCCAATCCACCCTGGCGGTACACCCTCCCAGAGCGGAGGGCTTCCCTTCGTTGTCACGGGGGCTTGACGGGCACGGATTGCTCCGTGCCCGCCCCCCGCTAGGGTCAAATCGGGCAAATGATTTGGCTTTCAGGTTCTGGGTGACCCATTACCCTAAGGGCAATCTTCGGTACGACTTCAGGTCGCACTCAGCTTAAGCATGATGGATCAGCCTCGAATTCCTCATGACGTAATCCGTCAACCTCGGGTCGGTATCGGAGAGATAGACGACAGCATCCAGTCCCGTTTCGCGGCGACATGCGCCCGCGAACGCGAGCGGGTGCTGCGGATCCTCTGAGCTGTCCAGCATAACCTGTACGGGGCATCCGTCGCTGTAGAGGCCCGCATAGTAGTTGCCGAAGAGCCAAACGTTGCCGTACCCGTACTCGTCGGCCACCTTGGATATCGCCCTCTCGATCTGGGCGACAGTGGGCTGCTTCATCCCCCTTCTCAGCGATAACCTCATGTCGGAACCTCCCTGTGCATATGCGATCCGCCCGTATTAACAGTGACGGAGAGCTCGGCACTCCTGCGGAAGGAGCTCCTCCATCCTCTCCTTCAGCGATTGGTCGTGGATGCGCTGGACGCTGTACGAGACGTAGGCGGAGACGTAGAACTCCTCGATTGACCGGTTGACGATGTCCTGATACGTGGGGTACCCCTCGCCGAAGGTGGCGAATGCCTTCAGGATCTCCAGGCGGCGTCTGTTGTCATCGGTTATGCGGTACATGGATCGGCCTCGTCGTTCGTTTCCGATAATGTATTTCGTAATATTTAGATTGAAGGTAGGACGCACCGTGAGAATTCTGATGGGATGCTGTTTTTCGATGCGTCCTTGGTTGAAGACAGGTGGATACCGAACTTTTCTGTCTGAAAGGGGATGGGTTAAAGGGGATTTTAAGGTTTCGATTGATTCTGAATTTGTATTTCGTAATCTATAATAGTTGTGTAGTTTGACTGATATGTTTATAGTTCGCGATAGTCTTGCTTTTTTAGAGAGAATCCATACGAGATTCCCATCCAATCTTTACAACCGTGGTCATTTGCATTAAACGGTTGTTTTACCGCATAAGGTGCTATCGATGAAACAAGTCAAAGGGATAGACAACAAGAAGGAGATGGAACGCACCGAACTCCACCGCGCCATATGGGGTATCGCCAACGACCTTAGGGGAAGTGTAGATGGATGGGATTTCAAGCAATATGTCCTTGGGATGCTGTTCTACCGCTATATCTCTGAAAATCTCTCATCGTACATCGAGAAGGGAGAGATTGAAGCAGGTACCACCGATTTCAGATATGCCGATCTTCCCGACGAAGATGCTGAACAGGCTAGATCGGATCTCGTCAGCACCCGCGGATTCTTTATCCTGCCGAGCGAACTGTTCTGCAACGTCCTGAAGAATGCTCCTGCAGACGAGAACCTTAACGAAACTCTTGAGACTGTGTTCAGGAACATCGAGGCTTCTGCCCAAGGTACAGCAAGCGAAGACGATTTCAAAGGACTGTTCGACGATATCGATGTGAATAGCAACAAGCTCGGAGGAACGGTAGCCAAGAGGAACGAAAAGCTTGTCAAGCTTATGGAAGGCATCGCCGGAATGAAACTCGGTGATTATCAAGACAACACCATCGATGCCTTCGGAGATGCGTACGAGTACCTCATGGCCATGTACGCCTCCAATGCTGGAAAAAGTGGTGGCGAATTCTACACTCCTCAAGAGGTCTCAGAACTACTCACCAGGATAACGCTTGTCGGTAAAACCAGTGTGAACAAGGTCTACGACCCGGCCTGCGGAAGTGGCTCCCTTCTTCTAAAATACGCCAAGATTCTCGGAAAGGAGAATGTTCGTCAGGGATTCTTCGGACAGGAGATTAACATCACCACATACAACCTGTGCAGGATCAATATGTTCCTCCACGACATCCCTTATGACAAGTTCGATATAGCACATGGTGACACCCTTACGGAGCCGAAGCACTGGGATGAAGAACCGTTCGAGGCCATTGTCTCCAATCCACCTTACTCGATAAAATGGGAAGGGGACACTAACCCCGTTCTTATCAATGACCCCAGATTCTCACCCGCAGGTGTTCTTGCACCCAAGTCCAAGGCAGACATGGCCTTCATAATGCATTCACTGTCATGGCTAGCCACCAATGGTACAGCTGCGATTGTCTGCTTCCCGGGGATTATGTACCGCAGTGGTGCAGAACAAAAAATCAGGAAGTACCTTATAGATAACAACTTCGTAGATTGCATCATTCAATTGCCTGACAATCTGTTTTTCGGAACGACGATCGCTACGTGCATCATGGTTTTAAAAAAATCGAAAACCGATAACTCTGTCCTGTTTATCGATGCATCTTCAGACTGTGAAAAAATAACCAACAATAACAAATTGACTGAAGAAAACATTCTGAATATTATTAATCTCTATTCGGAACGCGAAGATATAGAATATAGAACAAAATGTGTACCCAACAAATCAATCTCTGATAATAAATACAATTTGACAGTCTCATCATATGTTGAAAAGAAAGACGAATCTTGCATTATTGACATCGTTGCTCTGAACAGAGAAATAGAATCGATAGTCTTGAAAGAGAATAAACTGAGAACTGAAATTCAAAAAATTATAGATTCTCTGGAGTGACGCCAATGAATATCAACGAACTTATAACTACATACTGTCCCAATGGAGTGAAATATGTCACACTTGGAGAGATAGCTACTGAAATATACAGAGGTTCTGGAATAAAAAAAGATCAAATCACAGATGCAGGAATATCGTGTGTAAGATATGGCGAGATTTACACCTCGTATGGAATTTGGTTTGACAAATGCGTTTCTCATACAGATGAATCAATTGTTGAATCAAAGAAATATTTCGAATACGGTGATCTCCTATTCGCAATCACTGGCGAGAATATAGAGGATATTGCCAAATGCACTGCATACGTCGGTAATGAAAGGTGTCTCGCTGGAGGGGACATTCTAGTTTTAAAACATAAACAAAATCCCAAATACCTATCCTATGCGCTTTCAACCACCTCGTCTAATAATCAGAAGAAAAAAGGAAAGGTTAAAAGTAAAGTTGTTCACGCTAGTATCGATTCGATCAAAAACATATGTATTCCACTTCCGCCCTTAGAAGTTCAAGATCATATTGTATTGATGCTAGACTCCTTCACCGCGATCACCGCAGAACTTACAGCAGAACTTACAGCAGAACTTACCCTAAGAAAGAAGCAATATGAGTTCTACCGTGATAAACTATTATCCTTCGATCGTCTAACTCCAGATTAGAGAGAGAGCAGGAGTGATACTCATGTCCATCTCTGAATTCTGCTCTATATCTCGCGGAAAGGGGCTGAAAAAGAAGGATTTCACTTCAGAAGGCATCGGTTGCATCCATTACGGTCAGATATATACAACCTACAACACATTCACGACCGAAACCATATCTTTTGTTTCAAAAGAATGTGCTGCATCTTCGAAGACCGTACACCCAGGAGATCTAATCGTTGCAATTACAAGTGAGAACGAGGAAGATGTTTGTAAAGCTATATCGTGGGAGGGGACGACAGATATCGTAACTGGGGGACATACAGCCATATTATCACATAAACAGAATCCAAGATTCATTTCATATCTATTCCAAACTGCAAATTTCTTCAAACAAAAAAAGAAGCTGGTTCATGGTACAAAAGTTATCGAAATATCACCCTCGGATCTAGGAAAAATTATAGTTCCGATACCCCCTATTGAAACTCAAGACAGAATAGTACATATCCTTGACAAAATGGAATCGCTTTGCTTCAATCTTTCAAACGGCATACCTGCCGAGATTGAAGCTCGGAAAATACAGTACAAATACTATCGTGATAAGCTTCTTTCATTCGACAAGGTGTCCTCATGAAACCCATCGAAGAACTAATTGAAAGAGGCACCTTCCTCTATTCTTGGAAGAGCGATAGACAAGGCCTATCCGATTGGGTGTTCGAAGTCGAAAGACATCTAAAGGATAACAATCAACTATCATCTGATTCAAAACAATGGATTGCCGGTGTCAAAAGACACGGCTTCGAATTCTCAGATGGATACAACCTGATAGCTTACCTAAAGACACTTAGACCTTCAATCAAAGTACCGGAGATAACCGAACGCAACAAGATCTTCGTCGCCATGTGGTTTGACAAAGAGATGGATAAATACTATCTTGATGGATACAGAATCGTCTCTCATGATAATAATTATTCCTGCAGTCGCATCGACGAAAAACAGTATGATGGTTCAATAATAGAACAGATCAAAACGGAGATCAGCAACTCCGCCATACTGATCGCCGATCTAACCGGGAACCGCGGAGGAGTGTACTATGAGGCCGGCATCGCCAAAGGGCTATCCATGTGTGGACATCCCATCCGCCTCATCCTTACATGCAGGAGCGATTATTTCCATAGCGACAACAAACCTCATTTCGATGTTTCAGGAGACAACATAATCATCTATTCAGATGTGGATGATTTGAAATCCAAACTAGACATTCGTATTAGAGAAGGAGGATGCTGATCCAATGACATCCGGAGACCAATCATTACGTATTCCGGAAAGGAACTCCGATGATATCGAGCGTGATGCTCGTATGATCATCGAAACCTGTCAGACAGAGGCGTATCGTTCGGTTAATGCCCAGCTCTTACGCAGAAATTGGCTTCTGGGAAAGCGCCTATCTGATGAACTCCTCGGCACAGATGACAACTATGGCAAAGGGATGATGAAGAACCTCTCCTCCAAACTCAAGCGTGAATATGGAGACAGCTTCTCTGTGCGCAACCTCTACTCCTACGTTCAATTCTACAAGACCTTCCCAAACATTTTGAACTCACTGAGTTCACAATCTCCGACTCTGTCTTGGACTCACTACCGTACCCTGCTGAGAGTGACCGATGATGATGCTCGTAAATGGTATCTGTCAGAAGCTACAGCCAACTGCTGGAGCGTTCGCATGCTTGACAGGAACATCAGCACCCAATACTATTACCGCATGATGAAGACCCCTGATCCGAAAGCTGTCGAGAATGAGATGCTGACAAAGACGAAGGAATATCAGAATGACAAATTGGAATTCATCAAGAATCCCATAGTTGCGGAGTTCCTCGGCATGTCACCCAGCACCAAGTATATGGAATCGGACCTCGAAACTGCGATAATTGATAACATACAGAGCTTCCTGCTGGAATTGGGGCGTGGGTTTGCATTCGTAGCGCGTCAGAAACATATACACACGGAATGCTCAGATTACTATATCGATCTGGTCTTCTATAATTTCGAACTCGACTGCTTCGTCCTCATCGATCTGAAAACCGGAAGGTTGGAACATCAGGATGTCGGACAGATGGACATGTATGTACGGATGTATGACGAGATGGTCTTACCAAAGGGAAAGAATCCCACGCTGGGAATCATACTATGCAGCGAGACCGACCAGGATGTCATCCATTATTCTGTCCTGAACGACAAGGACCAGCTATTCACAGCAAAGTATCTTCTTCACCTCCCTTCACAAGACGAACTCCGCAGAGAGATCGAAGCTCAGAAAGCAATATATTATTCAGAACATCCAGAGGAGGACTCCGAATGAGCACCTTCAACATCATAGCATCCGATGACCAATGCACCGTCGTATCGGAATATGAACCTCTTCCGAGGAAATCCGACTCATACCAGACAGAGGCGGCCTTGGAAAAGGAATTCGTAAGGATGCTGTCTGAACAGGGGTATGAATACATCGCCGTCAAATCCGAAGAGGAACTCATACAGAATCTGAAAAGGCAACTCGAAATCCTCAACGGCATCACGTTCTCGAATCAGGAATGGAACACATTCTTCGACACGGCCATCGCCTCGAAGAACGACAGCATCGTCGAGAAGAGCAACAGGATCCAGAATGACAACGTACAGATCTTGAAAAGAGACGACGGTTCGACCAAGAATATAACCCTCATTGATAAGAAGAACATCCATAACAACCGTCTCCAGGTCATCAACCAGTATGTCACCTCAGACGGAGACTACGACAACCGCTATGATGTAACAATTCTGGTGAACGGATTGCCGATGGTTCATGTGGAACTGAAGAGACGGGGAGTGGACCTCAGAGAAGCATTCAACCAGATTAACCGCTATCAAAGGCAGAGTTTCTGGGCCGGAAGTGGACTTTTCGAATATATTCAGATATTCGTCATATCCAACGGAACAAGGACCAAATACTACTCCAACACCACCCGCAACAGCCACATTCAGGAGATGACCGCCTCAGGTGCTGCCAGAAGCAAGAAGACGAGCAACAGCTTCATGTATACATCATACTGGGCTGATAGTAGGAACAAAGTAATCCCTGATCTGGTCGATTTCACCAGGACATTCTTCGCAAAGCACACGCTCCTGAACATCATCACTCGCTACTGCGTCTTCACATCCGAGAATCTGCTCCTCGTCATGCGCCCATATCAGATTGCGGCCACAGAGAGAATCATCAACCGTATCGAAGTATCCACCAACTACAAATTGATGGGTACCAAGGATGGCGGCGGGTACATCTGGCATACCACAGGAAGCGGGAAGACGCTCACCTCGTTCAAGACCGCTCAATTGGCTTCCAAATTGCCATTCATTGACAAGGTCCTCTTCGTTGTAGATCGTAGCGATCTTGACTATCAAACCATGGTAGAATACGATAGATTCGAGAAAGGTGCGGCCAACGGGAACAACGATACTACTATCCTGATGAGACAGCTCTCCGACAGAAACTGCAGGATCATCATCACCACTATTCAGAAACTCAGGGTCCTGGTGAATCGCTACAAGAATCTAGATGCCTACAAGGAGCATATCGTCATCATCTTCGACGAATGCCACCGTTCCCAATTCGGGGAGATGCACAAGGGCATCGTCAAGACATTCTCCAACTACCACATCTTCGGATTCACAGGAACACCGATCTTCGCTAGCAACGCGTCGAACGGAAGGGACCCCACTCTCAGGACCACAGAGGATGTGTTCGGCGAGAGACTTCACTCGTACACCATCGTCAATGCAATCAACGACGAGAATGTGCTCCCGTTCCACATAGATTATATCAGCACAATCAAACCCGCCGATGAGATACAGGACACAAAAGTTCCCGCCATCGAGACAGAGAATATCATGTCGTCTCCAGAGAGGATCTCCAAAGTAGTGTCATATATCCTAGAGAACTTCGACAGAAAAACCTTCAGATCGCGTACATATGATTACAAAGGCAGAAGAGTTGCCGGATTCAATTCTATCTTCGCAGTCAATTCCATCAAGAATGCGATACAATACTACAACGAATTCAAGAAACAGATGGAATCCTCCGGAAAGAAGCTGAAGATAGCCACGATCTACACCTTCTCGCCCAATTCCGATAACGATGATGGAATCGTCTATGAAGGAGAACTTAAGGTTGACGGCCTAGACATGGCTCAGAGGGATTTTCTCGAAAAGGCCATCAAGGATTACAATGAACAGTTCCATACAGCATTTGACACATCCGCCAACAAATTCCAGAACTATTACAAGGACATCTCGATGAGGATGAAGAACCGTGATCTGGACCTCCTTATCGTAGTAGACATGTTCCTCACAGGATTCGATGCCACCACGCTCAATACCTTATGGGTGGATAAGAACCTGAAACAACACGGATTGATACAGGCATTCTCAAGGACCAACAGGATCCTGGATTCGGTGAAGACCTTCGGGAACATCGTATGCTTCAGGAACCTCAGGAAGGCCACCGATGATGCGATAGCTTTGTTCGGCGACGAGAATGCCTCAGGAACGATACTCCTCCGCCCGTATGAGGACTATCTGAACGGTTATGATGAAGATGGCAGACACATCTCCGGATACCTGGATAACCTGAACGTCCTTTATTCAGAATATCCACTGACCGGTACGATCATCGGAGAACAGACCGAACTCGCTTTCATCAAATTGTTCGGCTCCATACTGCGTCAGAGAAATATCCTGACCTCATTCGACCAGTTCTCCAATGATGATCCTATCACGGAACGCGATCTTCAGGACTATCAGGGAATTTACATCGATCTGTATCGTAAGATCCAGGAGAAACGTAAAGGAACAGAACGTGCAGATATAAAAGACGACATCGTATTCGAGATAGAGCTCGTAAAGCAGGTGGAAGTAAACATCGACTACATCCTGGAGCTCATCGTGAAGTACCACAAGGACAACTGCCGCGACAAAGAAATCCTTGTCAATGTCGAGAGAGCCATCAACTCCAGTCTTGAACTCCGTAGCAAGAAGGAGCTGATCATGACTTTCATCAACAAGGTGGATCCGGGAACGGACGTCGTCCAAGAATGGGCGACCTTCGTTGACCAAGAAATGAAGAACGAACTGGAATCGATGATTGCGGAGAATAAGCTAAAACCCGAAGAGACGCGCACTTTCATCCAGAATTCCTTCAGGGACGGTATATTGAAGACGACAGGAACAGAAGTCGACTCGATCATGCCGCCGATCTCCCGTTTCGGAAGTAAAGGTGCCAATAGAAGAGAACAAAAAGACTCGATCATCGATAAACTAAAGACGTTCTTTGAGAAATACTTCGGATTGATTGCTTAATTGGCGAAATAGGGTTGAACAAATGTCTATTAGAATAAAACTGGTTGATGTAGAGGATAGTTACCTCGGAAGAAATGTGAGCCTGAATATCAACAACAAATCTGTTGAAGGTTTCCAAATCGCTAGACGGAGCAATAGTTCAAAATTCGAACGTGTGATGTTCAATAAGTCCGAAAGCACCGCAATTTGTGAATATTCCATTAGCATCGACCACCAGAAACTAGATGAACTCGCATCCAACAATGAGAGTTATAAGAACTATATCAAGGATAAATTCCCCCGTATAAAATCCAATAACAACATCAATATGATCGTATTCCAAGTGGATGAAACTGGAGGATATCTCACCGATGGTGATATAGAGACTCTGGCCGATCTTCTTCTTGTACAAGGTAACGACATCATAGTTCCACCATTCATTAGGACAGCAAAGGGGGCCTTCGACGCAGACCGCTACATTCATATGACATCAGTATTGATGGATTGCTTAGGATCTGGATGCAATATCGCATGTTCACTGCCTGAACAAGCTAGTAAGAAAGACATTCTTCGCATCATGGGTGTAATGGACACGTCCAACCAGGTTTTCGTCAAAGACTTCTGTGGCAATAAGGTCATGAGCGAAGTCGAAGGAATGCAGCTAAGAACCATGCTAAGGCAGATCCGCTCGATTGAAAAAGAGCATTCAGAAGGTAGCTTCATATACGCTTTTGACTCACGCCCTAGTCCAAAAAACGGTTCCAATAAGGATTTTGTTGAAGGACAGATCGCCCCTGCAATATGTATAAACGCCGTAGGACCAAAGAGAAAATACGAACGTCTACCGCTCAATGTTATCACTAAGATGAAGGAATCCAGCCCATACGACGGACAAAGAGTATTCAATACAGACGACTATAGATTCTACAGCATATCGTCTGGAATGATTACATCACGGTACTCAGATTTCATCACAGATAATTATAAATGCGATTACAGAAGCTTGAATGCTAACGATCTCCGCAACTCGGTATTTGCATTCAATCATCATGAAAGGGTTGTTGATGTTCATAATGTAGATAAAGCTATCACTCACAACGAGCTCGAAGGATTGTTGTCAAATAAGAAGACGCCGGATCAAACGGTGAGATATCTGAAAAAGGTTTCAAAGGATGTTAACTCTTGAGAATAACCTCGCCCGAGATAGGATCTACGATTGTCAAGTGCAACATCTTGCCATCATGATGAGCATACACGAGCCGCGTCTTCTTCCTACTATTGATTTCATTTATCTTAGTAGTACAGACAGTGAACTGATTAGAATCCACAATTATAGATTTCTTTTCAAATTTAATCGGGCTTTCCAATGACGGCGCAAAATCAAACATATGCCTCACCAAGATCTATCCTCACTACTCCATCTTTTACTGTAACGGAGAATGTTATTCCATTTTCGGATCTGACCTCAAAGGCTCCTGAATGAGATAAATCTATTGAGAATGAATCAACTTTACTAGTACTGACCATTTCGTCACGAATCAATGAATTCACAGTGTCCTCTGGATACAAACGATATACTACTTTAATCAATTCCCTATTGTTAAGAATAGACATTCTCGAATTTAGATAGTTGCAAAGATTATAAACACCCGGATATTTCCCTGCAGCAGTCCTGACAAGATCCATTCCATCTTCTGTTAGCTTTGCACCTTTCCGATCTTTCCCTGCAGAAATAGCATAACCCCATTCGACGAGCGCATCCACTGAACTCTCTACATTTTCAGACATTGGACCGAATTTATCTGGTCCAAAGTCAAACTCCCAATCTAATTCCGGCTGAGCCATAATCTTATCCACCAGAAACGCCATCTTCTGAATGCGAACGGCATGTTCCATCGTGTAGTTTTTAGATGTACCGATAAGCATTGCAGTAATCAAAAACACGTCTGAGTAATCATCTAAATCATCAATCGTTCAAATCACCTTGTTAGCATCCACTTCATTCAGCCTTATCCCACATCTCTAATCATATATGACTGATTTAGGTTCAAAAGTGTTTCATAGTATGTTGATGCCCCCTGCCTCGCCCCTTCCTCCTGATCCTGCACCTCCCGGGATCAATCATCCGATAACAGAACGCCTCGAACCTCTCCCCTCCATGCCTTACGGTGAACGAATCCCCTTCATCCAACCCGAACGCTCCTTCCACGTACCGTCCGTCCATCAACTTCCGGATCTGCTCCTCCGACAGCATCGGAGCCTCCACCCTCTTCGACGGGAAGATCATCTTCATCTCCTCCCCCCGTCCAGAGAATCGGCATACCCGATCATCACCGGCACGAGTTCCTTCAATCCCTCGAACCTCCCGACCATCCTCGCAAGCCTACGGACCTCCTTCGCCTCCTCCCTCCTCGAAAGGACATCCTCCGGAACGCCGTCCCCGAACAATTCCTTCACATCGGGATCGGACAGCATCCTGAACTCGTGACGGAAGACCATCCTCCCGTCCTCCAACCTCGGACGGACCGAGACGCATCTCACGATACCATCACCGACACGGAAGCAGCGACCCCTTCCGACGATCTGAGTCGGAGACTCGACCACGACCTTCCCGTAAGACACCAGCCTCTCTATCGATTCGCCGGGGATCTCCGGAACCCGGACCATCGACACCGACGGAGATCTCACGATACCGTCCCCATAAGAAGAATGGAAAATAGTCCGAACCGAATGGAAGGAAGGGAACCGTATCCTCCACTCAAGGCGACACCCCCTTCTTTCCATCCCCGTCCGGTTGATTTTCGCCGATGTTCGAACCCTTGTTTCCATCGACCCTATTCTCCACCCTTTTCGCACGGCATTGGGCCTTCTCCTTCGCCTTGCGACGACGGATAACACACCTGTACTGTTCGAGTAACACCGTGTCCTCGGACCCGTTGTCCTTCGCCCTCTTGAGACGGATGCGGTACTCCTCCGACCGATCGGGGAGATCGCAGCTCTCCCTCCGGCAGAAGGTCTTTCCGCGGACGGCGTTCGAAAGGGTGTGACGCTCGATGCCCCACATCTCGGCGATGACCTCGACGGATGCTCCCCTATCGACCAATGCGAAGAAATCCGAGACTGACTTGACGACGGTTGCCGGTGTGGCCGTCTTCACGATCCTTCCCTCGGGATCGCGCTTCTCCCTCTCCCTCGGTTCCCTGAGTATCCTGCCGTCGGGCATCAGAGGGATGTCGTCGGAGAAGGCGAATCCCACCGAACGGGAGACGTGTCTTCCCTCGGCGATGTTCTTGTCAACGGAATCGCGGGTCTTGCGGGTCTGCTCCTTGACGAACAGCGAGTCGGTAGCCGACTTGTACGTATCGAGGTGCAACGCCGCTTCGGAACTTCCCGACAATCCGCCGTATCCGGCATAGATCGCTTCACAGCGGTACATGTCGAGCACAGCCTTGAGACGGTTGAGCTCGTCGGGTCCCTTGCGGGTGAGACGCGATGAATCGTACACCACGAGATAGTGGGGCTGCTTGGAGACCACTGCTCCGATCAGCTGTCCGAAATCGTCGCGGTCGTTGGTCGTTCCCGATATGCCGTCGTCATGGAACTCGCCTACGATCTCGACACCGTTCTGCCGGCACCACGAACGGCACGTCTTGAGTTGAGTGTCGATGGAGACACCCGACTCCGCCTGCCCCTTCGTGGACACGCGCGCGTAGATGACGGCGGACTTCCCTTGTCTGAGGATGTCGTCGCCCATCGGTACGCACCCCCGATGGAGATGAAGAGAGGCGGACAGTGCTGAGGGGTTGTCCGCCATCCGCGAAGGAGAGCACAAACTGTCGTTCCGGCTGTGGTGACGTATATGCCGGAATCTAGGAATCTCCGCGGACGATTCCATGTACGAGATTCCGAATCAAATAGGTTCGGGATCGAAATGAGGAAAGGCGGACAGGGATGATGGGTTGTCCGCCGTCCGCAGAGGAAGGCGCACCATGCCACTCCTTCTGTGAGATCGTACATGCCGGAAACCCGGCATGCTCTCCGCGGACATTCCTCGATACGGGATTCCGAATCAAATAGGTTCGGACAAGAAACAGAGGTGGGATGAAGATGCGGACGTATCCAGGCCGTCCGCTGTCCGCGAAGGATGGCACGACGTGCCGTTCCGGATGTGACAATCAACATACCGGAATCCAGGAATCTCCACGGACATTCCTCGATAGGAGATTCCGAATCAAATAACTTCTGGATCGAAATGGTACGGAAAGGCGGACAGGAGCATATCGTCCGCCGTCCGCAGAGGCGGGCGCGCTTTGCCTCTCCCGCTGTAACACCGTACATGCCGGGAACCCGGCATGCTCTCCGCGGACTACCGACGGTAAATGATCCGGGGTTATGAGGGTTTCCGGTCATAGGTCCCTCTCCCTGACGAACGAATCGAGCATCCTCTTGAGTTGGACCATGCTGTCGTACTCGCC
>CAKQMM010000009.1 GCA_934254755.1 uncultured Clostridia bacterium | reverse complement strand
TCCGTCACCGCCGTTTCTTCGCCGAAGGCTTCGTTCATAGCCTTGTAAAAATTATCGGACAAAATATCGCTCTTTTTAAGAATAAGCTCGCAAAACCCGTCGCCATCGCCGTCGTAGCAAACTATTTCGTCGGCTAAAATTCCGTACTCCGAAAGCTTTCTGCGGACGGTTTTGCGCATCTTCGCGTCTTCCGAAACGGTCGCGTTTAAGCCGGCGGCTAAGCCTTTCAACGCCTCCGCAACCCCCTCGGACTGCATCATAATAAGTTCTTTGCCGCCGCTTACGTCGCGGCTTTCTTTAAGTTTTTCTTTATACTTAGCTATCAACGCGTTCATTTCGTACACGACGGAGTTTGCGTATCCGCAAGTTTCGGTAAAATTCTTCGTAAGGTCTATAAACGACGCGCGGTTTTTCGCCACCCCGACGGTTAAAATTTTAATAAGTTCGTCTTTATCGGGCATGCTTTTTTGCCTGCAACGCTCCGCCCACGGGCAAGCCCCGCAAACGTTTTTTACGATTTCGTCCGCCATTTTAGAGATTATTTCCGCCTCCGAGCCGACGCTTTCTTTAAGCCTTAAAAAACTCGACTGCATTTCGGTGAAAACGTCGCTTACGCCGTAGAGTTTCGCCGACAAATTGCTTCTTAACTTGTTGAGCGACGCGTCTGCTAATCGCTTATCTTCAAACGCCGCGACGCGTTTTTTAAGCGACTTTAAAAAGGCGGGCGGAGTGAATACGAAAATTATCGTCGGCACGATGTCGTAAAACACGTCGTAGTAGTTAAAAGCCCCGTATAGGTTGAAAAACACCATAAATACAAGGTCGCATAATAGTATGACGAAGGCTGAAACGACGTAAGAAGTTCTTATAAAAACCGCGCCCGCAATCGCGAGGAGCGCGTACGTTGCGACGGGCGTAAACTCAAGCGAAAACACCGCCACGGGAAGAGATAAAACTATCGCCGAAATAACCGCTCTACCGTCGCCGCGGAAGAGATAAACGGCGTATAAAATGAGTAAAATATCTATCGAACGCATGGCGTTTAAGCCGAAATATCTTAAAAATCCGAGCCCTGCCGCAATAAGGTAGAGGGAAACCGCAACGTTTTCTTCGAGGGTGGTTTTGTAGTCGAGCCGTTTATAAACTATCGCGCGCAAGGCTAAAATGAACGCAAAGGTTAAAATTACCGTCACCGCGCCTTCGGATATCGCGTAAACCAAGCTTGCGTTTTTAGCAAACGGCACGAAAACCGCCGCAAAAAACACGCAGTAAACTATAAGTTCGCCCTTGACGCGCGCGCCCCGTTTTTTGTAAGCGGTGAAAATAAGCGTTTCCGACACGGCTACGATAGTCGCCGCGATTATTAAGTTGAGAGATTTTAGCGGCGCGAACGAAATAATAAAGGCGGCGGAAGTTATGAACGGGTTAAAGTTGAGGTACATTGCCGCCGTGTAAAACGGCAGCCCTAAAAAAGAGTCCGTGCGGACGGTCTTCGTGAGCAAAAACGTAGATAATAACACGAACATGTACTTTAAAACGCTTTTATAGCAGAGTTTTTTCGATTGCATAAAAACACCTCTTCGCGATTGTAAACCGCAAAAGAGGCGTTTTATTTGAAAAGCTTTATACAATTTTAACTTATTTTGTCGAAACGATTAACTTATCCCGCGATAAGCGCGAAAATCAGTAAATTTTGATCGTTCCGACTCTTCTTACGTTCGCTTCAAATACGTTTTCCGCTCCGAAAAGTTTAGCCATATCGCGGACGTAGCCGCCGACTTCTTCGTCTTTAACGAACGCAAGGATAGACCCCGCAAAACCGCCGCCGTGAACCCTGACCGCGCCGTCCTTTATAATTCTGCGCGAATATTCTATTCCTAAAACGACGGGTTGCTGAACGTCGCCGGGAACGCAGCAGTTCTGAAGCAGTATGAGCGACGAAAGCCCCGACTCGTTCACGTTCTTTAAAAATTCCTTGACGTTATTCGATTTAAGCGCGTCGCGCGCGGCGATAACGCGGTCGTTTTCAGCGTAGAAATGCATCGCGCGCATAATGGCTCTGCCTGAAAAATGGCGTTTAAGCGCGGGCACGTGTTCGATAAATTCCGAATATTCAACGTCGCGCAAAACTTTTTTGCCGAAGTAATTGGCAACCGCTTCCATTTCTTTTCTTATCGCGGCGTAGTGGTCGGTTAAATCGGCGTGGTCGCCGCCCGTGTTCGTGATGACGAGAGTGTAACCGGCGGGCGGGTCGAGTTTTTCTATGACGGGCTTTGTCGGTTCGTTAAAGTCAAGCTTTACGAGCGAACCTATCGAAATTCCGCTTTGGTCGAGTATGCCGCAGGGCTTATTGAAGTAAACGTTTTCGGCGTACTGCGAAATAACGGCTCTGTCAACCGCCGTAAGTTTGCCGCTTAAGTACAAAGAGTTGAAAATTTCCGCAACGAGAACTTCAAACGCCGCCGACGACGAAACGCCCGCGCCTTTAAAAATGTTGCTGGTCGTGTACGCGGTAAAACCTTTGATTTTGTAGCCGCGGTCGATAATTCCTTTCGCGACGCCGCGGGTAAGCGCGTTGCTGGTGCCGAATTCTTCGGGTTTAATCTCTAAGTCTGTTATGTCTACTTCTACGGGCGGATAATCGTCGGCAATGATTTTAACTATCCCGTCGGCTCTTGCGCTGACGGCGGCTAAAATGTCGCACGATATCGCCGCGACCATTACGAGCCCGTGGTTATGGTCGGTGTGGTTGCCCAAAATTTCGGCGCGACCCGACGACGAAAAAAGATGTTCGGGCTTTGCGCCTTCTAAGGTTTCAAAGCGTTTTTCAAGCGCGTTTATGCGCGCGGTTAAAGCGGGTATGTCGGCGTTTAAGCCGTAAAGGGTTTTTAAGTCCATTTTTTGCTCCTAAGCTATTTTGTAAACGCGTAAGTCGCGCGTTTTCGTAGCACTATGATAGCACGCCCGCCGCTTTTTGTAAACGAAAAAACGAAATAAAGCCGAATTAACAAAAAAAACGCGTGAAAGCGTTGCCAAATAAAAAAAAATATGTTAGAATACTAAGCGTTAAAATTCACACCGAACGGGGTCCGTCTTCGTTGCCGTCAAATTTTTGAGGGCGGTACATACGGGTCAAAACCTTATTCGGGCGGAATAACGGAGGTATTTTTATGGCAGTATGCTCAATGAAGCAGTTACTCGAAGCAGGCGTTCACTTCGGCCACCAGACTTGCAGATGGAACCCGAAGATGAAAAAGTACATTTACGGCGCGCGCAACAACATTCATATAGTCGATTTGCAAATCACCGTAGAAGAAATCGAAAAGGCTTATAAATTCGTCGTTGACGTTGCTAAGCAAGGCAAGTCCGTTCTTTTCGTCGGCACCAAAAAGCAGGCGCAGGAAGCTATTAAAGAAGAGGCTGAAAGATGCGGTCAATTCTACATTAACTCTCGCTGGCTCGGCGGCACGCTTACCAACTTCAAGACTATCAGGTCGAGGGTTGAAAGGCTTAACAAACTCGACAATATGGAAAAGACGGGCGAGTTCGACCTTCTTCCCAAAAAAGAAGTTATCGCTCTTAAAGCGGAAAGAGATAAATTGCAGACCATTTTGGGCGGCATCAGAGATATGACCACTCTTCCCGGCGCGCTTTTCGTCGTCGATCCTCACTGCGAAGACATCGCGGTTAAGGAAGCTAAAAAGCTCGGCATTCCCGTTGTCGCTATAACCGACACGAACTGCGACCCCGATCCTATCGACTACGTTATCCCCGGTAACGACGACGCCATCAGGGCGGTTAAACTCATCGCTTCCATTATCGCGGACGCGGTTATCGAAGCAAATCAGGGTGAAGACGCCGTTAAACACGACGTTGAAGAAACGGAAGAAGTTTCGATGAGCGACGCAGCCGTCGAAGAAAAAGACGAAGAAAAGGTTGAAGAAAAAGCAGAATAAGGAGAATTTTATGAATTTTACCGCTAACGACGTTAAGACGCTCCGCGAAAGAACGGGCGCAGGTATGATGGACTGCAAAAACGCACTCGTCGAAACTAACGGCGATATGGATAAAGCAGTCGATTATTTGAGAGAAAAGGGCATTGCGAAAGCCGCTAAAAAAGCGGGCAGAATCGCTGCCGAAGGTATTGTTGACAGCTACATTCACATGGGCGGCAAGGTCGGCGTTTTACTTGAAGTAAACTGCGAAACCGACTTCGTTGCGCGCGGCGATCAATTCAAATCGCTCGTTCACGATATCGCCCTTCAAATCGCTGCGGCTAACCCCCTTTATTTAACGAAGGAAGACGTTCCCGCAGACGTTTTAGAGAAAGAAAAAGAAATTTTGAAGGCTCAGGCTATCGAAGAAGGCAAGCCCGAAAAAATCGTTGAAAAAATGGTTGAAGGCAGAATTAAAACTTACTACGACGAAAACTGCTTACTTTGCCAGAAGTTCGTTAAAGACCCGTCCAAGACCATCGAACAACTCGTTATCGAAGCGACCGCGGCTATCGGCGAAAAGATTTCCGTCAGAAGATTTGCCCGCTTTGAAATGGGCGAAGGTTTGCAGAAAAAGAGCGAAAACCTTGCCGACGAAGTTGCTAAACAAGTTGAAAGCGCACACAAATAATTTTAAAAAGGAACGTTTTTTAGGCGTTCCTTTTTTTCGACTAAAAAAATTTATAGGGGTAAAGTTTATATGAAATCGAAGTATAAAAGAATAATAGTTAAATTAAGCGGCGAAGCCTTAGGGGGCGAAAAGGGCATGGGCTTTGATTGGGACGTCGTCAACAAAGTCGTCGATCAGATAGTCAAGGTTAAAGAAATGGGCGTCGAAGTCGCTATAGTCGTAGGCGGCGGCAACTTCTGGCGCGGCAGGCAGGGCGTGGATATGGAACGCACCACTGCGGACCACATGGGTATGCTCGCCACCGTTATAAACGCGCTCGCGCTTCAGGACGCTATCGAACGCCGCGGAGTCGAAACCCGCGTTCAGACCGCGCTCACGATAACGCGCGTTGCCGAACCTTACATTTTAAGAAAGGCTTTGAACCACTTAGAAAAGGGCAGAATAGTTATTTTTGCTTGCGGAACGGGCAACCCCTTCTTCTCCACCGATACGGCGGTTGCGTTAAGGGCGGCGGAAATTAACGCCGACGTTATACTCCTTGCAAAAAACGTTGACGGTATTTACGACAGCGACCCCAAGGTCAACAAAAACGCCAAAAAATACGACGAAATCAAGTATATCGACTTTATCTCCAACGAGTTAAAGGCAATGGACACCGCCGCCGTCGCTATCTGCATGGAAAACAAAACCCCCGTTTTAGCTTTCGGCTTAAACGAAGAAAATTCTATCGTCCGCGTTTGCTTAGGCGAAAAACTCGGCACTTGGATTAGATAGATAAATTGCACGCTCTCATTGCTTTTAAGCGTAAAAATTCCTGCTTATGCGTCGTTAAACACCGCTCATCGTACGGCAAGTACGGCTTCGGGTGTTTGCCTTGCCTAAGCAGTTTTTTTAGCAACAAAAAATCTAATTCGCCGTATTATTCTCCTCTTTCGTCGTCATAACTTGTCATTCTGAACGAAGTGAAGAATCTCGCGGAAGCGAAAGCTTACTTAAACGCGGGCGAGCGTTAATAAAACTCAATAAACTTAACGTAGGGCGGGGGCTTGCTCCCGCCGCTTTTATAATATTCCGCTTCCGCCTTCATTGTCTGCAAACAAAATAATCGAACGCGTTAATCGTTTTGCCTTTATATGATAGGGGCGAATCGGTTAAATTCGCGGCGATTTCGGTGCCGTTTGAAAACTTTGTCACCATAACTCCGCTTTCAAGCCGCTTGAAATCGACGATGAATTCGTACTCTAAGTAAGCAAGTTTTTCATATTCTTTTTGCATTTTAATCGCTTCATAAACGCTGCGTTTTATATCTTCGTCGTCAAAAGTCGTCAAATCGTCGCTTGCGCGGTTATCGCCGAAAACGTTGAAAAACTTGCGGTTGAAATAGTTCACGGGTTTCGCTCCCGTAAGGTATAGATGCGGGCGGAAAATCGGTTCGCGCACGGTGTAGTTCCACGCGTTGTTTACAGAGCCGTACGCGCACACGCCGTGCATAATCATCTCTCTTAACGGAATGATATCGTCCGTTAAGTCGCTTATCAGCGTATCGACTTTGCCAAAAACGTTATATAGCGAAAAATCAAGGTCGCCGATATAGTGAATAACGCCGCCTTCGGACGAAAACCCGTCGAAATATTTTTTTGTGTAACGCATGATTTTCCGATTGATTTTAACCGATTTTTTCATTGAGCAAAGGTGGCGTTTATCGTAGCAGACCGTCGGCGTTACCATGCTGTTCACGTCGACGTAATGCACGCCGTAAAACCCTAAGTTTTTAGCGGCTTTTACTTGCTTTTTGTGGTTTTTGTACTGGCAGACGGGGCAGACGGTATACGCTTGCCCCGCGCTCCAACATTGCCCCGTTTTTAAACTTTGGTCGCCGTTTTTCGCAATCGCGTTTACGTCGAAACAATCGGCTATTTTATAACTATCTATAACGTTTGTGTGGCAAGAAAGTTTATATCCGTATTTTTTGGCGGCTAAAACCGCCTTAATAAGCCCCTTTTCGCCGCCGAGCATAGGCTCCGCGGGCAACATTTGCGGCCACCTGCCGTCGTGACCTTTATAGTTGAAGCCGACGAGTTGTATCGTTGCGCCGCGTACGCCTTGCGCGCTTAACTCGTCCATGATTTTTATTACTTTTTCAAAATCGCACGCTATAAAAAGGGGCGGTTCCGTTTCGGGCGTTTGGTCGATAATTCCGTTAGGGGTCTTTTTCCACGCCATGCGTATGCGGACGTACGGGTTTTCAATAAAATATCTAAGCCCCGGTCTTTTTTCGCACCGCTGTTTCAGCGTTTTAACGCCGCTTTTTATTAGCTTTCCGCGATATTCGTTTGCCAAATCAACCGCCGTAAACGACTCGTTTACCGCGTACACGGTAAAAACCACGTCGTCAAGCGGCGGGTTTTTAACAAGGTCGAAGTTGAAAAATATCTCGTATTTTCCGCCCGTAACCTTTAATTGCGGCTTATAGTCCGCGGTCGGCTCGATAACTACGTAAAAGGAATTTTCACATCCTAAAAGCGCGAATATATTAAGCGGAGTAAGGTTTTCGCTTGAAGAAACTTCGTCGGGATAGATTTGCCCGTCGCGCCTTGGTTTAAACCTTACGATAGACGAAAACGCATGGTTCGTGCCGCCGGGGAAGACGTAAAAGCCTTTGTCCCCCGCGCGTTTTTCAAACGCAGAAGACAAAAGCCGCAATTTTTTGTAGCCCGCAACAGCGCTTTTTTTTATGCGGAACTTATATCCGCCGCTTATTTTTTTTGCTTTTGGAAAAATTTTGACTTTATCGTCCGCAACCGCGTAAAAATTCGATATATCCATAACGCTATTTTACATTAAGCGGGCGTCGTTTACAAGATAAAAATTAAACTTATAAATTCAAAAAACAAATTTATAAAGGCGCAAAAGGGGTAAAATAGCGTTCGTTTTATAAAAAAACTTTACAAACCGTGCGAATTATTATACAATAAGTATATAATTAAAATATAGATTATTAAGGAGCTAATTATGATTGAACAAGACGCTTTAGATATGATGCTTTTAGAAGCTTCCGAAAAAATGGATAAGTCGCTTGACGTTTTAAAACAAGACATAGTGCAGATCCGTGCGGGCAGGGCAAACCCCCACGTTTTAGACAAAATTCAGGTCGAGGCGTACGGCGGAATGAGCCCCATCAACCAGATCGGCAATATTTCCGTTTCCGACGGGCAGTGTTTAGTAATTTCAACGTGGGATAAGTCCCTTTTAAAGAGCGTTGAAAAGGCGATTCAGCTTTCGAACATCGGCATCACCCCGACAAACGACGGCAACGTTATCCGCCTCGTGTTCCCCATGCTTACCGACGAACGCCGCCGCGAAATCGTTAAACAGGTTAAAAAGATGGGCGAAGACGGCAAGGTCGCGGTAAGAAACATCCGCAGAGATTCTTTGGACGCTTTCAAAAAACTTAAAGCGAATAAAGAAATGACCGAAGACCAGTACGCGGGCGTCGAAAAAGAAGTCGATAAACAAACGGCTAAAACCGTCGAAGCGATCGATAAAGTTATATCCGATAAAGAAAAGGAAATTTTAACCGTATAATGGAGAGCGTTTCCGCCACCCCCAAGCACGTCGGTTTTATAATGGACGGCAACGGCAGGTGGGCAAAATTAAGGGGTAAATCGCGCTCGTTCGGGCATATTAAAGGTTCGGACAACGTTGAAAAGGTGGTTACGGGGTGTTTTGAACGCGGTGTTTACGCCGTCACTTTGTACGCGTTTTCGACCGAAAACTGGTCGCGTCCGAAAGAAGAAGTGGATAAAATTTTATCCCTTTTAGAAAAATTTTTAAAAAAATATATTAAAACGCTCGTAAAAAACGAAGTAAAACTCGTCTTTTCGGGCGATTTAAGCGTGCTTCCGAAATCTCTTAAAAATTTGGCGGAAGAAAAAACGCAACAAACCGAAAACTTTACCAAAAACGTTTTAAACATCGCTTTAAACTACGGCAGCCGCGCCGAAATAGTAAGGGCGTGCAACGCGCTTATAAAAAGCGGCAAGTCGGAAGTTACCGAAAAAGACTTTGAAAACGAACTTTACACCAACTCTCTTCCCGAAATGGACTTAATCGTGAGGACGGGCGGCGAAAAGCGGCTTTCAAACTTCTTTATGTATCAGGCGGCGTACGCCGAACTGTATTTTACCGACGTTTACTGGCCGGATTTTGGCGAAGAAGAACTCGATAAGGCGCTTTTGTGGTTTTCAAAACGGCAAAGGAGATTCGGAAACGTTTAATTATGCTTAAAAGAACTATAACGGGGGCGGTTATAACCGCCGTATCGGTCGGCTTTATATTTTTGCGCCTTATAGACGCAAGGCTGTTCGATATTTTAATTTATTTTATGGCGCTGGTCGCAACGTTCGAGTTGACGCGCGCCTTTAACGGGAAGATAAACGGCTTTCAAAAAATAGCCGCGCTTTTGTTCACCGCCGCCATTATTCCCATAGCGGTTTTCTGGAAGAAGGGGCTTTGGCAGGTGTATATCGCCTATGCGGCGGCGCTTTGCTTTTCGTCGCTGTTTATTAAAGACGAATCGCTTGAAAGCATAGGATATTCGCTCGTTACGCTCGTATATCCCACCTTGCCGCTCACCCTTTTGACTATTATAAACGACACGTACGGCGGGCTTTCGCTATACGTCATAATAGTAATTTTTACCGTCGCTTCGTTTACCGACGTGTTCGCATACCTTGTGGGGTCGCTTCTTAAAGGCAAAAAACTTTGCCCGTCGATAAGCCCCAACAAAACTATAAGCGGCGCGGTCGGCGGACTTTTGGGCGGCATTGCGGCTTCCGTTTTAACTTACGTTTTATTAAACGCTATAAATTACGAGTTTACGCTCGGCATATCGTCAACCCCGCTTTTAGCGCTCTTTATGGTGCTTTCGGGCGCGGTTTTGTCGGCGGCGGACGAGCTCGGCGATTTGGTCGAGAGTTTTATAAAACGCAAAACGGGCATAAAAGATATGGGTACGCTTTTCCCCGGTCACGGCGGAATGTTGGATAGAATAGACGGGCTATCTTTCGTAACCTTGTTTAGTTTTGTAATATTTTCATTTTTAGCGTAACCTTAGGATATACTAAATAGTATGATAAATATAGCCATTTTGGGTAGCACGGGGTCTATAGGGCGGCAGGTTTTGAACGTCGTCAGAAGATATCCCGATAAATATAATGTCGTGGGGCTTGCTTGCGGCGGGTCGGCTAAAATGCTTAGCGAACAAATCGCGGAGTTTAAGCCGACGGCGGCGGCAATCGCCAACCCCGAAAACTTAAAAGATATCGGCAAAATCGGAAGCGGCACCTCTTTATACTACGGCGTGAACGCCGCAACTCATATTGCGGGTATGAAAGAAGCCGACGTCGTTTTTGCGGCAATCACGGGGTATAGCGGGGTTAAACCCGTTATCGAAGCGGTAAACTTAGGCAAAACCGTCGCGCTTGCCAATAAAGAATCTTTGGTTGCGGCGGGCGAAATTATTATGCCGCTCGCGAAAAAAACGGGCGCGAAAATCATCCCCGTCGACAGCGAACATTCCGCAATATGGCAGTGCTTGAATTTTAACGCGGATAAAGAGTTTAAAAAGTTAATAATAACGGCTTCGGGCGGCGCGCTCAGAAACGTGCCGATAAACGACCTTGAAGCCGTTACTGCCTGCGACGCGCTCAAACACCCCAACTGGCAAATGGGCGCGAAAATCACGATAGACTGCGCCACCATGGCGAACAAAGGCTTTGAAGTTATCGAAGCGATGCGGCTTTTTAACGCGCCGCTGAATAAAATAGAGGTGTTTATCCACCCCGAAAGCATAGTCCACTCTATGGTTGAGTTTTCGGACGGGGCGATACTCGCGCAAATGGGCATCCCCAGCATGGAAACGCCCATTCAGCTCGCGCTTACCTACCCCGAAAGGTTCCCCACCCTTTTAGAGCCGCTCGATTTAATGAACAAAACGCTCAGTTTTAAAGAGGTCGATTTATTTAGATATCCTTGCTTTAAACTCGTTTTGGACGCCGCTAAAAAGGGCGGAGTGTTCCCTTGCGCCGTTTCCGCGGCGGACGAGGCGGCGGTCAAACTATATTTAGACGGAAAAATAAAGTACACCGAAATTTACGATTATACGGCTTACGTTTTAGACAAAACCGAAAGCGTGCCGGTAACGATAGATAACCTTGACTACGTAAACGCGCATTCGCGCGGGTTGGTCGCTCGGCGGTTTGCCGAAACGGGAGATAATAAATGACTTTACTTGCTGCAAGCGCGATATTTAAGACGATAGGCTCGGTTTTGGCGGCGATACTTATATTGCTGTTTATGATAACCGTGCACGAGTTCGGGCATTATATAGCGGGCAAGATTTTCAAATTTAAAATAAACGAATTCGCTATCGGCATGGGTCCGAAAATTTTCAGCAGAAAAAGCGAAAAAACGGGCGAAGTGTTTTCGGTGCGCGCTCTTCCTTTGGGCGGCTTTTGCGCCTTTGAGGGGGAAGACGACGACGTAAAGTCTGAAGACAGTTTTAACTCGAAAGCCCCGTATAAGCGGATAATCGTGTTAATGGCGGGCGCAACCGTCAACTTTATCTGCGGCGTTCTTATTTTAATGCTGTCGGTCGGCATATACGGGCAAATTATGGTTAATTGCTACGATATCCGCCAAGGTACCGCATATCAGGAATATTCTCTTCAAAACGACGACGTTATTTTGAAAATAGACGGCAAAAACGTCTATATGGCAAGCGACATTTTAACCCGCTTGAACGGCAAAAACGAAGGCGATATCGTTAAAGTGACGGTTAAAAATCACGGGCAAAAAGCGGTGAGGGAAGTAAAACTCAGGAACTCCGTCAACGCGAAAAATTTAACCGACAGTTACGCGGCGTTCACCGCGCTCGGCGTTGCGACGATTGAAAAAGTCACCGCCGTGACGGACGAAAACCCCCTTAAAATAACCGCGGGCGACTATATTTTAAGAATTGCCGACAGTGAAGTTTACGACGAATGTACCCGCGTTTTCGGCAAAGCAGATTTGGCAAGTTACGTGCGCGGGATGAACGACGGCGAAAGTTTAAGATTATGGCTTTTGCCCGAAAACGGCGCTGCGGATGAAAAATATTTAAGCGAACCTATCGTTAAATACGCGCTCGACAGCAGCGACGACGATACGGTTTTAAAAATGCTCGGCATAAAAGAAAGCGACTCTTATTTAAAATATCGCTCCGAAAACGTTAAATTCGGCTTCTTCGGCAGTATCGGCAGGGGCATAGGTTATTCGTTTTCGATAAGCGGAACGATTTTCAGAACGCTCGGCGAACTTTTGACGGGCAAACTCGGTTTAAGCGCGATGGGCGGACCCATAACCACCATTACCGCGACCACAACCGTAATAAAAACGGGCGGGTTTCACTACTTTTTGGAAATTGCCGGCTTTATAGGCGTGAACCTTGCGGTGTTCAACCTTTTGCCTATCCCCGCGCTCGACGGAAGCAGAATAGTTTTTTGCATAATCGAGTGGATACGCAAAAAACCGCTCAACAGAAAGGTGGAAGCGGTGATACACGGCGTAGGGCTCATATTATTGCTCGGTTTTTGCGTGCTCGTCGATATACTGCAACTGTTTTAAATTAAGCGGCGGGAGGTAATCGCCGCGCCGACTTTAAAGGCTTGACTTATGAAAAATATAGATAAAGAAATTAAAAAACTACTTGTTATTTCGCTTTTGGTAAGCGTGTTGTTCGTCGCGGGAATACCCGGGATAATAATATTTGCCTCCAAAGGTTTAACGCCGCTTATGATAATATCTATCGTGGCGGTTGCGTTCGGCTTTTACGCTACGCCCATGTTTTGGATAGCTTACGGCAACAAAATTCACGAGCGGAATTTAGTAAGGCTTATCGAGAGCGGAATAACCACTCTTGACGGGCTTGCGGCGAACTTTTCGGGCGGCGGCGATATCCGCGCGGGCGTTATGGCCGTTATCTCTAAGGGGTATTTAAGAGGATACGTTTTGCGCGACGACGGGGTTATCGAAAAGATCAAAAAAGAAGCGGTTATTTTAACCGCAAAATGCCCCGTATGCGGCGGCGCCGCAACGAAGATTGCAAACAACCGCTATAAATGCGACTATTGCGGGTCGGTTTTTGAAATTTAGAGGGTAGGGTATCCGTTAAATTCCCGTTATAAATAATTTGCGGCGGTATAGCCGAAAGGTCAAAAGATGAGTTTAGTAAATTTAAAATGTTTAAACTGCGGCGCGGAACTCAAAGGCGACGCAAACAACAAGGTGATGCGTTGCCCGCACTGCGGCAGCGTATTTCAGGTCGAAAGCGCGGCTAACTATTACAATAATACTTATCAGACGAATAACTACATAAACGCAAACGTTGTAAACTTAAACGGAACGAACGCCGCAAACCTTATCCGCCGCGGCTTCATTATACTTGAAGACGGCGAATTTCAAAAAGCGGGTAAGCTTTTTAACGACGCGCTCGATGTAGAACCCGAAAACGGCGAAGGTTATCTCGGGCTTTTGCTCGTAAAACTCAGAATTAAAACCAAAGAAGCGCTCGGCGACGAATATAGTTCGTTTGAAGACCTACCCGAATATAAAAAGGTCGTGCGCTTCGGCGACGATAATATAAAAGCTTTTTTAAGCGATTGTTTAGCGAAAATCGCCGAACGCAGAAATAAAGAAAAATACGACTACGCCGCCTCTTTGTTGAGATATAATTCGACCGAACTCACTCAAAAAGCCGAAAAACTGTTCTTAGAGCTCGGCGAGTACGACGATAGCCCCGCACGCGTTCAGGAATGTCGCGACAGGCTTAAAAACATTAAAAAGAAATCGTCTATAAAACTTATCGCGTGCCTTGCCGCCGCGTTTATCGTTTTGCTTATAATAATCGTTTCATGCTCGGTAAACGCAGGCTCCGAAAGCGGGCTTTCGTACAGGCTTAACGACGATAACGCTTACACCGTTTACGCCCCCGGCGGGTTTTCGGGCGAAAACGTTAAAATTCCGTCCGAGCATAACGGGCGTGAAGTTACCCAAATTGCCGAAAACGCTTTCAAAAACTGCAAAAGCCTTAAAAAAATAACCATTCCCGACACGGTTGAGGTTATAGGCGCAAACGCTTTCAGCGGATGCAGTAACTTAGAAACTGCTAAAATTAAAGGAAGCAGTTCGTGGAAGTGCGTCGGCGAGTACGGGTCAAGCGGCTACGGCAATCCCATCGTTTCCGTTTCGGACAAGGATAAAACCGCCGACTATTTAAAGTGGGAATACGTTGACTGCGTGTGGATAAAATCGTCTTATTCCTACTATTACTATTAAAAGCGGGCGTTAATCGCCCTTTTTAATAAGGAATGTTTTCCCTAAAAGGTAAATTTATGGACGCAATAACTTTTAAAGACGTAAGCTTTTGCTATGGCGAAGGCGGCAAAAAAGTTTTAAAAGACCTTTCTTTTTCGGTTGAAGAAGGAAGTTTTTTGTGCGTCTTAGGGCGTAACGGTTCGGGTAAGTCTACCATGGCAAGGCTAATGAACGGGCTTTTGACTCCGACGGAGGGCGAAGTTTTAGTTTACGGCAAATCGACCGCCGATAAAGCAAATCTTTTTGAAATAAGAAAAAGCGTCGGGATAGTTTTCCAGAACCCCGATAACCAGCAGGTTGCCACGATAGTAGAAGACGACGTTGCTTTCGGCCCCGAAAACATAGGCGTCCCGCGGGAAGAAATAGGCAAGCGTATCGATTTTGCGCTCGCCGCCACCGGTATGGAAGAATTCCGCTTTTCGGACGGGCAAAGTTTATCGGGCGGGCAAAAACAGCGCGTCGCGGTTGCGGGCGTGCTCGCGATAAAGCCGAAAGTTTTAATTTTGGACGAGTCTACCGCAATGCTCGACCCTAAGG